>NZ_JBJHAJ010000002.1:0-224736 GCF_054051015.1 Blastococcus sp. SYSU DS0616 | reverse complement strand
GGGGGGGGCGCGGGCGGCGGGGGGGGGGGGGGGGGGGGGGGGGGGGGGCGGGGGGGGGGGGGGGGGGGGGGGGGGGCCGCCGCGCCCCGGCCCCGGGGCCCGTGGAGCCGGGCCCGGCTCCCGGTGGTCAGCGGGTGGCGATGGCGGTGAGCACGTCGAGCCTCGCGGCCCTGCGGGCGGGCAGCAGCCCGGCGGCCAGGCCGGCGAGCACCGCCGCGGCGGTGACGGCGAGCAGCCTGACCACGGGGACCTCCATGACAAACGGGTTGTCCCCGGACAACCCGGCCAGGGTGGCCGCGGCCAGACCGAGACCCAGACCGACGCCCACGACCGCGGCGACGGCGGCGATCAGCGCCGCCTCGGCGCGGACCATGCCGGCCAGCTGCCCGCGGGTCATGCCGACCGCGCGCAACAGGCCGATCTCGCGGGTCCGCTCGACGATGGACAGCGCCAGGGTGTTGGTGATGCCCAGCAGCGCGATCAGCACGGCGAACCCGAGCAGCACGGTGATCAGACCGAGCACCTGGTCCACGGCGGCGGCCCGACCGGCCGCGGCCTCGGCCTGGTCGAGCACCTCGGCGTTGGGGAAGTCGGCGACCGCTGTGCGCAGCGCCGTCCGCGCGTGGGCCGGGTCGGTGCCGTCGGCGAGGGCGACGTAGACGGTGGCGTCGACGTTCTCGCTGAAGTGGGCGGCGTAGGTGTCCAGGGAGATGACGTAGCTGGTGGACAGCGCGCGGGCGGAGTCGTCGGCCATCAGCCCGACCACCCGCAGCCGCTGGTCACCATCGCGCGGGAGGGTCAGCGCGAGAGTGTCGCCGACGGACAGGCCGCGCTCGGCAGCAACGCTGTCGGCGAGCACTATGCCGCCGTCGGTGAGGGCGGCCAGGTCGCCGGCGGTCATGTCGATGTCGGCGACACGGGGCAGGGTGGCCGGGTCGACCGCGGTGAGCGCGCTGGTCGTGCCGGCGTCGAGCCAGTGGCCGTAGCGGACCGCGGAGACGGTGGCGACCTCGGGCAGGGCGGCGACGCGGGCGGCGATCTGCGGGGACAGTCCGCCGAGCATCTCGTCGCGGCTGCTCTGCACCAGCAGGTCGGCGGTGATCGCCTCACCGGTGGTCGCTCCGATGGCCTTCACCGAGCTGCCGAGCACCGTGACGAAGCCGATCAGCGCCAGGCTCAGCGCCAGGGCCATCGCGGTGGCTGCGGTACGCCGCGGGTTGCGCACCACGGACTCCCGGGCCAGCTGGCCGGGCACGCCGAGGCCGGTGAGCGGCCGGCCGACCGCGAGCGCGAGCCGCGGCGTCAGCACGGGGCTCAGCACGATCAGGCCGAACAGCAGCAGCACCGCGCCCAGCGCTACGCCGGCGATGTCGCGCAGCAGCGCGGCGGCAAGCAGGCCCGCCAGGCTGAGTGCGGAGGCCGCCCAGCCGGCGATCAGCCGGCCGCGTCGGGGGGCCGTCGGCACGGGGTCGGAGCTACGCATGGCCTCCACCGGCGCGGTACGGGCAGCCCGTCGGGCCGGACCCAGCACGGCCAGCAGCGTGATCACCGTGCCGGCGGCCAGCCCGACGACGATCGTGCGGGCGGTGACGGTCAGCGGGCCGTCGGGCAGCGCCAATCCGACGCCGGAGGCCAGCCCCCGCAGGGCGTAGGCGGCGCCGACTCCGGCGGCGGTGCCGCCCGCGGCGCCGGTGACGCCGACCAGCAGCGCCTCACCGAGCACGGAGACGAACACCTGCCGGCCGGTGGCTCCGGCGGCACGCAGCAGCGCCAGCTCCCCGGCGCGCTGGGTGAGCACGATGCCGAAGGTGTTGGCGATCAGGAACCCGCCGACGACGAGACCGGCGGCGGCCAGCGCCAGCAGCACGATGCGCAGGTAGTCGATGCTCTCCTTGGCGGCGTCGGCGCTGGCGGCGGCGGCGTCCTGGGCGTTGGCCACGGCGTAGTCCTCGCCGAGGGCGGAGGCCAGATCGCCGCGCAGATCGGTCACGGCGACGTCGTCGGCGGCGAGCACGTCGAGCGAGGTGACTCCGGCGCCGAGGTCGAGCAGCGCCTGCGCGGTGGGCAGGTCGACCAGCGCCACCGTGCTGTTGGCCAAGCCGTCGCCGTCCCCGACGCCGGTCAGGCCGACCACGCGCAGCTGCCGGCTGGCGGTCGCCGACACGGTGACGGTGTCGCCGAGAGCGATGCCGTGCTCGGCGGCGGTCGCCGAGTCGAGCACCACCTCCCCGTCACCGGCCGGGGCGCGGCCGGCCCGCAGGCTGTAGGCGGTGAACGGGGCCTCGGCCCAGGAGGCGAGGATGGTCGGCCCCGCCAGTCCCACGGACTGCCCGTCGACCTGCAGCTGCCCTGGACCCGAGACCACCGCCCGGACCCGGTCGACACCGGGGGTGGCAGCGATGCGGTCGGCGAGGCCGACCGGTAGCGGGTCGCGCTGCACCTCGACCCCCATCGCGGCGTCGAAGGCGGCCGCACCCCGGACGGTGAGGTCGACGCCGGCGGCGGTGGCGCGGAACTGCTCGTCGAGCAGTCGACTGCTGGTGTCGGTGAGCACGAGGCTGCCGGCGGCGAACGCGACACCGAGCGCGACGGCCAGCCAGGTCAGCGCGAGCCGGGACCGGTGCGCGAGCGCGTTGGCGAGAGCCAGACGGAACATCTCGGCTCACACCCCCGCTCGCGTGTCGAGGCCGGCCATGCGGGCGAGCACCGTCTCGGCGGTGGGGTCGGGCAGCTCGTCGACGATGCGGCCGTCGGCGAGGAAGACGACGCGGTCGGCGGAGGCGGCCGCGACCGGATCGTGGGTGACCATGACGATCGTCTGGCCCAGCGTGCGGGTGGCGTTGCGCAGGAAGGACAGCAGCGCGGCGCCGGCGCGGGAGTCGAGGTTGCCGGTCGGCTCGTCGGCGAAGACCAGCTCTGGGCGGGCGATCAGCGCCCGGCCGACGGCGACGCGCTGCTGCTGCCCCCCGGACAGCTGCGCCGGGCGGTGGTCGAGCCGGTCACCCAAGCCCAGCATCGCCACCAGCTCCTCCTGCCACGCCGGGTCGGGGCGCTCGCCGGCGAGCGTGAGCGGCAAGCTGATGTTCTCGGCGGCGGTCAGCGCCGGGATGAGGTTGAAGGCCTGGAAGACGAAGCCGATCCGCTCGCGACGCAGCAGGGTGCGGTCGCGCTCGGACAGGGTGGTCAGGTCGGTGTCGCCGAGGAGGACCCGGCCGGAGTCGACGGCGTCGAGGCCGGCGAGGGCGTGCACGAGGGTCGACTTGCCCGACCCGGAGGGACCCATGACGGCGGTGAACTCACCGGCGGGGATCGCGACCGAGGCGCCGTCCAGGGCTCGGACGGTGGCCTCGCCGCGGCCGTAGGTCTTGACCAGGTCGATGGCGCGGGCGGCGATCGGCGGCTCGTCTTCCGTCGTCGCGGCGGCCGGGACGGCGGAGGAGCGGGTCATGGTCTCTCCTGCAGAGGCGGGCCGAGGGTGCGGTGGGAGAAGAGGGCGGGCGGGCATGGCGTCTCCAGGGGGCGTGTGAGGCGGGTGGTCAGCGGGTGCGGCGGCGCAGGGAGCGGGCCACGGCCGCCCGCGCGAGCTGGTGGGTGCGGGCGTCGTGGAGCAGTTCGGCCTGGCGGGCGTGGAAGAGCTCCTCGTGGAGCAGGTTCACGGCGGGTGTCCCTTCGTGCGGGCGGTGCAGGGAGTGGGGGAGCGCCGGCGGCGGGAGCATCGCGGGCTTCCGCCGCCGGGCGGTCAGGGCAGGACGCGGTAGCCGGCCGCCTCGATCGCGGCGGCGATGTCGGCGCGGTCCACCGGCCGGGTGGCGGTGACGGTGGCCATGCCGCTGGCCAGGTCGACGGTGACGGTCTCGACGCCGTCGACGGCGGCGATCCGCTCGGTGACCGCCTGGCGGCAGTGCGCGCAGGTCATCCCGGTGACGCGGAAGGTGGTGGCGCCGATGAAGGTGCGCGGGGTGCCGGACAGCATGGGGAGCTCCTGGTGCGTGGGTGCGGCGTCGGTCGGGAGGAGCCTCGACGCCGGGGTGGGTGCCTCTCACCGGGGAAATCGCCGGGATCTGTGCTGGGATCGGCCGGGTCAGTGCCCGTGCCCGTGCCCGTGCCCGTGCCCGGCGGTGCCGGCCGGGGGCTTGCCGCCGGGAACGGCGAGTGCGGTGAGCACGAACAGCGCGGCGAGGACGGCGGCGGTGACGGCGAACGCCCGGCCGTAGCCGTCGATGAGCCCGGCGGAGGTGGCGAGGTTGCCGGCGACGGCGGTGAGCGCGGCGACGCCGAGGGCGGCGCCGATCTCGTGGCCGGTCATCATCAGCCCCGAGGCCAGCCCGGAGCGCTCGGCGGGCACGTCGCTCATCGCGGCGACGGCGATGGCCACGAACATCGGGCCGACACCGGCACCGACGAGCAGGAAGCCGGGCAGCACGTGGGCGGCGTAGGAGGTGCCGCCGGCGCTCGTGGCCAGCAGCAGCACGCCGGCGGCCAGCACGACCAACCCGCCGAGGATGAGGGTGCGGGCGCCGAGGTGGCCGATGACCTTCGACGCAGCGGCGGCGGCGAGGGTGATCGCGGCGGCCAGCGGCAGGAACTGCAAGCCGGCCACGACCGGCGTCGAGCCCACGATGGCCTGCAGGTACAGCGAGGTCAGGAAGATCGCGCCGACCACCACACCGGTGACACCGGCCATCACCGCCGAGGCCGAGACCAGCGACCGCATCCGCCAGGTGGCCGGCGGGATGAGCGGATCGGCGGCGCGCCGCTCGAGCCGGGCGAACGTCGTGAGCAGGGCGGCGGCGGCGACCAGCGCGAGCCAGGTGCGCGGCGCGGCCCAGCCGGCCGAGCGGGTGGCCTCGATGCCGAACACCAGGGCCAGCAGCCCGCCGACCAGGGTGAGCGCACCGGGCACGTCGAGGCGGCGCAGCGCACCGGTCCTCGCGTTGCCGCGGGTCACGGTGCGCAGGGTGCCGAGCACGACGGCGATGCCGATCGGCACGTTGATGAAGAAGACCGCCCGCCAGCCCAGCGCGCTGGTCAGCGCCCCGCCGAAGAGCACGCCGGCGGCGATGCCGAGGCTGCCGACGGTGCCCCACACCGCGAGCGCGGTCTGCCGCTGCTTTCCGGCGTAGGCGGTCATGATGATCGACAAGGCGGCCGGGGTGAGCAGTGCCGCACCGGCACCCTGCGCCGCCCGGGCTCCGATGAGCGTGAGCGGGGTCTGCGCCAGACCGCTGACCAGCGACGCGGCGGTGAACAGGGCGATACCGGCGAGGGCCGCGCGGCGCCGGTCGAGCAGGTCGGCGATCCGGCCGCCGAGCAGCAGCAGCCCGCCCGACAGCAGCACGTAGGCGCTGATCGTCCACTGGTAGTCCGCGGCCGACAGGCGCAGGGACTCGCTGATGGACGGCAGGGCGACGTTCACCACCGACACGTCCAGGATGACCATGAACTGGGCGGCGATCATCAGCGCGAAGACCGTCCACGGCCGGCGCGGCTCGTCCGCGGCAGGTGCCGCGTGACCGTGGCCGCAGGCGTGCGGGTGCTGGTGAGCGGGCGCCGCCGGTTCGATGGTGGGGTGGGCCGACATGGCTCCTCCTCGAGGTGGGTCTGCGGGTCTGGCTGCCACGCTCGCCGCCGTCGAGGGCCCTCACGCCGGGAAAACCACCGGGATCGCGATCACGGGACCTGTCCGCTGCGGTCGGTACGGTCCCGTTCGTGCTGGCCGGACGGGATGCCGAACGCGCGGCGATCGCTGCGCTGCTCGGCGCCGCCCGCGCCGGGGCCGGCGGATCCCTGGTGATCCGCGGCGTGGCCGGGTCGGGCAAGTCGACGCTGCTGGCCGACGCGGTCAGCGCTGCGGCCGGCATGCAAGTGCTGCGCACGTCGGGGGTGGAATCGGAGTCGCCGCTGGCGTTCGCCGCGTTGCAGCGGCTGCTGTGGCCGCTGCGCGCCCGCCTGGACGCGCTACCGGCGCGGCAGGCCGCCGCGCTGGGCGCGGCACTGGGCGAGGCCGACGGCGAGGGCGATCGGTTCCTGGCGTTCCTGGGAACGCTGAGCCTGCTCGCCGACGCCGCCGAGGAGGCCCCGGTGCTGGTCGTGGTCGACGATGCGCACTGGCTCGATGACGCCTCGGCCGCGGCGCTGCTGTTCGTCGCTCGCCGGCTGCAGGCCGAGCGCGTCGCGCTGCTGTTCGCCGCCCGCGAGGGCGAGGGCTACGGCTTCGAGGCGCCCGATCTTCCCACCGCCGTGCTCGGTGGCGTGAGCGGTGCCGACGCCGAGGAGCTGCTGACCGCCCAGGGCAACGGTGAGGTCGACCCGGCGGTGCGCGACCGGCTGGTGACCGCGACCGGTGGCAACCCGCTCGCGCTCGGTGAGCTCGCCGCCGCGCTGACCGGTGACCAGCTGGCCGGGCGGGCGCCGCTGCCGACCCCGCTTCCGTTGACCGGCGGGGTCGAGCGCGGGTTCCTCGACCGGGTCCGTCGCCTGAGCGCGCCGGCCCAGCGGCTGCTGCTCCTGGTCGCAGCCGACGACACGGGCCGGCTGACCGTGGTCCGCGACGCCGCCTCGCGTCTCGACATCGCCGACGACGCCCTGGACGAGGCGGAGGGGATCGGGCTGCTCCGCGTCGACGGCGACACCCTGGCGCTGTACCACCCGCTGGTCCGCTCGGCGGTGTACCGGGCGGCCACCAGCGCGCAGCGCCGCGCTGCCCACCGAGCGCTGGCCGACGTCCTCGGCGCCGACCTCGACAGGCGCGCCTGGCACCTGGCCGCGGCGGCCGATCGGCCCGACGAGACGGTGGTCGGCGCGCTCGACGGCGTCGCCGAGCGCGCCGCCGCCCGCGGAGGACACGAGGCCGCCTCCGCCGCCTGGGCCCGCGCGGCCGAACTGACCGTCGACAGCGCCGCCCGCGGCCGGCGGCTGTTCTCCGCTGCCTCCTCGGCCTGGCTCGGCGCCCATCCGTCGCACGCCGCCGGGCTGGCGGCCGCCGCCGCGGCCGACCTCACCCACCCGGTGCAGCGCGCACGGCTGCTGCTGCTGCAGGGCCAGATCGAGTGGAACACCCACTCCCTCGACGACGGCTACGACCTCGTCCTGGAGGCCGCCACCCTCGCCGCCACAGCCGACGAGGCGATCGCGCGGCCGCTGGCGATGCTCGCCGCGGCGCTGTCGGCGTTCGGGGCGCGCTCCCCGCGCCCGGTCGACCCCGCCACGCTGGTCGGCCAACCTCCCGCCGACGCACCGGCCACCGGCCGGGCGGCCTGGGAGCTGCTGCAGGGGTTCGCCGCCGTCGGCCGGCGGGACTGGGCGCACGCCGCGGCCGCGTTCCGGCGCGCGTTCGACCTGACCGACGCCGAGCCGCTCGACGGCGACCACGTGCTGCAGCCCAACCTCGGCATCGCCGCCTGGCTCATCGACGACGACGAGCGCAGCCTGCGGCTGCACGCCGAGCAGCTGACCGCCGCCCGCCGCGCCGGCGCGCTCAACATGGTCGAGCACGCCCTCACCCGCGGGTTCCCCGCGCAGCTGGCGACCGGGGCGTGGACGAGAGCGGCCGCAGCCGCCGCCGAGGCGCTGCCGCTGACCGCGAGCACCGGCTCCACTGGGCTGACCGCCCTGCCCACCGCGCAGCTGGCGGTGATCGCGGCCCTGCGCGGGGACGATGCCGCCAGCCGTCACCTCGCCGACGTCGCCGCGGTCCGCGCGGCGCACCCGGTCGGAATCACCGACAGCCTCGTCACCGACCTGGCGCACTGGGCGCAGGCGCTGCGCGGCGCCGACCGGCCCGCGCCCGCGCTGCACCACCTGGAGCAGCTGCAGAACCCGATGCTGCGCCGCATGGCCGCCCTGGACGTCTTCGACATCGCCGTCCGCGCCGGCCGGACCGACGTCGTGCGCACGTGGCTGGCCGAGGTCGAGCAGTTCGCCGCGGCCACCGGCATCGCCTCGGCGGTCGCCGTCACCGAGCACGGCCGCGCGCTGCTCGCCGACGGCCCGGACGCCGAGAAGCACTTCCTGGCCGGCCTCGATGCGCACGCCGCCTCACCGCGGCTGCCCGACCGGGCCCGCACCCAGCTTGCCTTCGGTGAGCACCTGCGGCGCACCCGGCGGCGGGTCGACGCCCGCGAGCACCTGCGGGCCGCGCTCACCGTCTTCGAGGAGCTCGGCGCCGCGCCCTACGCCGAACGGGCCGCCCAGGAGCTGCGCGCCTCCGGGGAAACCGCCCGCCGCCGCGACGTCACCACCACCACCGAACTGACCGCGCAGGAGCGCCAGGTCGCCGCACTCGTCCGGCAGGGCCTGTCGAATCGGGACGTCGCGGCGCGGCTGTTCGTGTCCCCCCGCACCGTCGACTTCCACCTGCGCAACGTGTTCAGCAAGCTCGGCGTGGCCTCCCGGGCGGAGCTCACCGCTCTTCCGGTCGACTAGCCGCAGGGCTCGGGCCTGCTCCGGCGCCGTGCGGGCGTCCGGAACCGACCTGGAGGTTCTCCCCGGGTGCCCGGACCGGCCGGCGCGACGTTCCCGGCCGGCACGTTCCCGGCCTGCCCTGGCAGACCTGCCGCGGCTCCGCTCTGCTCGCCTCCTCGGCGCTCACGCCCGGGCGCTGGCCGCCCGGCTCATCGCGGACGCCGCCGGGCCGCAGCAGCCCACCGGCCCGGCCCCGGCAATCCCGGCGGTTCTCCCGGCGTGACGCCGGCGGTCCGTTCCTAGCGTCGGCCTCAGCCCACCGAGCCACTGATCCGCGACCGACCGCGCACCCGAGGAGCCCTGGATGGCCCACCACCCCACCCCTGCTGCACGTCCCGCGCGGACCGGCCTGCTCGCCGGGCTGCTCGCCGCCGCGGCCGGTGAGATCGCCGCCTCCGCCACGCGCCGTGGCCGCTCACCGTCCTCCGGCCTGGCCCGCGGCCTGGTCGACGCCGCCCCCGCGATGCTCGTCGACGGCGGCGTCGCCCTCGTCGGCCGGGCCGACAAGCCCGGCCTGGCCGTGCTCGCGGCCGGTGCCAGCGGCCTCGCCGCCGCCGCTGGCGGCACCGTGGCCGGCCGTCGCCCGCTGCTCGGTGCCGCCGTGGCCGCTGCTCCGCACGCCGTCGGCGGCTACCTCGCGCTGCGCCGCGGCGACGCCTCGGCCCGGGACACCGCAGCCGCCACGGCCGCCGGCATGTTCACCGCCGCGGCCGCGGTCGCGGTCGCCCCGCTGACGGTACCGCCGTCGGCGGTGCTGGCCGCCGCCGCGGGGGCCACGGGCGCGGTCGTCGCCACGGACCGCCGCGCACGTCGCCGTGGCGCCGCCGCGCTGCGCGACCAGGTGGCGTTGCCGACCCCCGTCCGGTCGCTGCCGCCGGTGCCTGCCGCCGACGCGGCACCGCAGCCGGGCGTCGCCCCGCTCCTGGCCGAGCCCGGCGAGCTGGTCGTCATCGACGTCACCGTCCCCGAGCCGCGCACCGACCTCGGCACCTGGCGACTCGAGGTGGACGGCGAGGTGGAGCGGCCGCTGTCCCTGACCCTCCGCGAGCTCCTCGCCCTGCCCCTGGAGGAGCGCGACCTGCTGGTGATCTGCGTGCACAACCCCGTCGGCGGCGACCGGATGGGCTGCGCCCGCTGGACCGGCTTCGGCCTGGCCGACCTGCTCGAGCGGGCCGGCGTGACTGACGACGACGGCTGGCTGGTCGCCGAGGCCGTCGACGGCTACGCCAACGTGCTACCGCTGGCCGTGGCCCGCCGGCACGGCTTCCTCGCCGTCGGGATGGCCGGGCAACCACTGCCCCGCGAGCACGGCAGCCCCGCCCGCCTGCTCGTCTCCGGCCGGCACGGGCAGGACGGCAACCTCAAGTGGTTGCGGCGCCTGACCGTCACCGCGACACCTCCGCCGTCCTACTGGGGCTCGCGCGGCTGGACCGACGGCACCTACCCGGTGCACCCGGCCTCCCGCATCGACGCCCCCGGCCCGCATGCCCACATCCAGCCCGGCGAGGTCACCATCCGCGGCTACGTCTGGGCGCCGCCCATCGGCGTCGATCGCGTGCAGCTGCAGATCGACGGCGGCCCGTGGACCGAGGCCACCCTCGGCGTCGACCTCGGCCCGGACGCCTGGCGGCCATGGGCGGCCCGATGGGCGGCCACGCCCGGTACGCACCGGCTGCGCGTCCGGTGCCGCACGACCACCGGCCAGTGGCAGGAGGAGGAGACCACAACACCCTTCCCGCACGGCGTACGGGGCCTCCACGCCATCACCGTCCACGTCGGCGGCAGTCCCGCCGGTCCGGCGCTGCGCCGGCTGGTCGGCCTGGGCGTCACCCGTACGAGCTGGGCGGTGCGGAGTGTCGCCGCATGGCGTCATCCCGAGCCCAGCGGTCCGGCCGCAGCCCGGCCCGCCGACCCAGCCAGCTGACCACACGCATCGCCACCCACCCACACCTCTCGCTCCCACCGTTCTGCGCCGATCGCAGGAAGGGTGTTCCGATCAGCGCTCTGTCCCTGACCTCACAGGAACTCGCCATCGAGACGCTGCCCCTTGTCCGAGGGTGATTGCGGCAGGACCGCTCTACGGCACCATCTCCGACGTGACCACCTTGCGCATCGCCCAGGACGACGCCGCCGACGAGCTGCTGAGCCGAGACCCGCTCGCGCTGCTGATCGGGATGCTGCTGGACCAGCAGTTCCCCATGGAGCGGGCCTTCGGGGCCCCGCGCCTGCTGGCCGACCGGCTCGGCGTGGACAGCCTCTCGGCCGAGCAGCTGGCGGCGATGGACCCCGAGGAGCTCGTGCGGGTGTTCCAGGGACCGCCGGCGTTGCACCGCTACCCCGGTTCGATGGCCGGCCGCGCCCAGGAGGTGTGCCGGACCCTCGTCGAGCGCTACGACGGCCGCGTGGAGGGGCTGTGGGCCGACGCACCCGACGGCGCCACGGTGCTGAGGCGGCTGAACCAGCTGCCGGGCTTCGGGGCGCAGAAGTCGAAGATCTTCCTCGCGCTGCTCGGGAAGCAGTACGACGTCACCCCGCCCGGCTGGCGGGAGGCGGCCGGTGACTACGGCGCCGACGGCTCCCGGCGCTCGGTCGCCGATATCACCGGCCCGGAGACCCTGGCCGAGGTGCGGGCGTTCAAGCAGGAGCAGAAGCGGGCCGCGAAGGCGGCGAAGCAGGTGACGACGGGCTGACCGGGGCCCCTGCACCGGGCCCCGCCCGGTGGCACCATGGGGGTGGTCCGGGGAGCCGGCGGGGCTGATCCCCCGCGGCCACCGGCCAGCGGAGGGAAGGGTGCCCGTGGCCTCGAGCCAGCAGTTCCCGCGGTCGCGCAAGCCGGAGCCGGTGCTGATCACCGAAGCTGCGCCAAGCCTGACCGACCAGCAGGCCGCCCGCAGGCGGCGCTACGTGATCACCATGGCGATCCGCGGTCTGGCGCTGATCCTGGCTGCCGTCTTCTACAAGATCGTCTGGCTGATGATCATCCTGGCGATCCTCGGCACGGTGCTGCCGTGGGTCGCGGTCGTCATGGCCAACGACCGGCCGCCCAAGAGCCGGACCCGCCTCGCCGGGGTGGATGCCCGGCCGGACCGGGTGCTGGAGAACCCCGCCCGGACGGGGCGCGTCATCGAGGGATAGCCGGTGAGGGCGGGCCGGCGCGCTCCGGGCTGACCGACCACCCCGGCCGCGCAGGTCACGACCGCGCCGGTGCGGAGCGCCGCTGCGACGGCGGCGGCCGCCGGCCGTCGGCGACCTCGGGGGACAGGACCGGGCGGGGAGCGGTGTTCGCGGCCGGCACCCTGTCAGAATGGTCGCCGGGTGCGCCGAGCACCGCGGCGATCCCGGCCGCGCGGCCGTCGCACGACTGCACCGTCGAACAGGGAGACCGCATGAGCAGCAGCGACATCCTCGAGCGGCCGGACGTCCGCGACTCCGACACCGGCAACGCCAACGAGGTCTTCCACTACGTCAAGAAGAACAAGATCGCCGAGAGCGCCGTCATGGGCACCATGGTCGAGGCGCTGTGCGGCGAGGTCTTCCCGGTGACCAAGAGCCCCAAGCCCGGTAGCCCGGTGTGCCCGGCGTGCAAGGAGGTCTACCAGCAGCTCCGCAAGGAGTAGCGCTACCGCAGGCCGAGCCGGCGGGCCTCCTCGTCGAGCTTGGCCTGCCGCCGCTCCCGGCGGCGGCGCTCGTGCCGGCGCAGCGGCGCCGGCCAGCGGGCCTGGATGGTGGCGTTGAGCTCCGCACCCAGGAGCACCGCCATGCCGAAGAAGAAGCAGAACAGCAGGGCGCCGATCGGTGCCGCCAGCGCTCCGTAGGGCAGGGCGGTGGTGAGGAAGCTGCCGACGTAGGCGCGCAGCAGCAGCGCGGCCACCAGGAAGAACCCGAGGCTGAGCAGCGCGCCGGGCAGGTGCCGACGCCACGGCAGCCGGTTCGGCAGGGTCACGTGGAAGAAGCTGGTGAGCGCCAGCAGCAACCCGATCACCACGAGCGGCCAGTACACGGCGTTGATCAGCATGTCGGTGGTGCTCCGCCAGTCGGCCGGGACGAGGCCGACCAGCGTGCCGCGGCCGAGCACCAGGAGCGGGAGCGTCAGCACCGCGAGGAGAAGCCCGACGACGAACAGCCACAGCGCCTTCAGCCGGGTGCGGATCGGGCCACGCACGTCGCGCTGGTCGTAGGCGATGACGATGGTGTTCATGAAGGTCGCGGTCGCCGAGGACCCCGCCCACAGCGAGACCAGGAAGCCGACGCTGACCACCTCCAGCCGGCCCGAGCCCAGGATGTCGGCCAGCGTAGGCCGTACCAGGTCGTCGACGACGTCGTCGGTCAGCACCTCGGAGGAGGCGTTCAGCAGTTGTTCCTCGATCATCGTGACCGCGTCATCGCCGATGAGGGAGCCCAGGTAGCCCAGCGAGCCGAGCAACCCGATGAGCAGCGGCGGTACCGACAGGATCTGCCAGAACGCCGCCTCGGCCGACAGGCCGATGATGCGGTCCTGCCAGGCCTTGGCCAGCGTGCGCCCGAGCACCTGCAGGGGCACCCGCAGCGGGGTCGGCCACCGGCGCAGCCGGGAGGGCGGTGGCACATCGGCCCGGGTTGCGCCGGATGCGCCGGGAACGGGGGGCTCCGGCTCGTCCGCGCCGGCCCGGGCGGGCGAGCCGCTGGGGAGGACGGCGCTCACCTGCACAGTGTGCACGCCGCGCCAGCGGGGACCGGCGGGACTCCCGGCGCCGGCGCCCCGCGGAACGCCTCGGGCGGCCGGCGTCAGGCCGCCCAAGGACGCGGCGGGCGCCGGCCTCCGGGCGCGGGCGAGCCGCCCGGTGCGGTGCCCTCGGGGCCCGGCGGGGCCGGCTCCTCGGCGGGGACGCAGTTGATCACGGGTTCGGCGGCGTAGCGCGTGCGGAAGGGCTCCCGCTTGATCTCCGCACCCGTGTCCAGGTCGCGGAAGACGCGGGTCACCGTGATGTCGAACCCGGTCGACCCGGACTGGGGCTCGCAGGTCGGGCTGTCCGGCTTGTTCTGCACGACCGGCTGGCGGATGTTGTAGCGCTCGCTGCTGATCGACTCGATCTCGTAGCGCGGGGTCCCGTAGAAGGTGACGGTGATGGTGCCCGGCGTCCAGGCGGTGTCGATGTAGACGCCCGTGTCCCCGTCGTTGCGCCACTTGAGGTCGATCGAGTCGTAGTAGACCGTCGCCTCGCGGCCGGCCGGGTAGCGGCTGATGTAGTAGCTGTGCGGCTTGTGGAAGACGTCCTCGAGACCGGCGAAGAAGACGGCGTTGAACATCGTCGTGGCGAACTGGCTGATGCCGCCGCCCACGGCGGTGGTGAACTCGCCGTTGTTGATGACGCCGGCCTCGACGTAGCCCTGCGCCAGACCGCGGGGTCCGGTGAAGCCGTTCAGGCTGAACGTCTCCCCGGGCATGACGATCGCGCCGTCGACCTCTTCGGCCACCACCCGGATGTTCGTCCCGCTGGCCGGGTTGCCGATGTTGGTGGTGAAGCTGGAGATCTCCTCCCGGATGCCGAGGGCCTCGGCCTCCTCGGTGGTGAAGTCCGCGGGGACAGGGCCCAGTTCGGCGGTGACGGTCCGGGGCGCGTCCTCGGTCAGCACCGGCAGCAGCTGCTCGGCCAGCCGAGCCGGCGCGATACCGGTGCCGTCGACCGACGGGACGACGCGCACCGAGCCGCCGGAGACGTCGAAGGTGGCGTCCTGCGCCGGGGCGCCGAAGACCGACAGCTCGTCGCCGAGCGCCGCCTGCAGCGACCCGGGGTCCAGCTCGACGGCGAGCTCGCCGTCGTTCTCGGGGGTGAAGGCGAGCGCGTCGGCGATCGCCGTCACCGGCACCTCGGCCGAGGTGGTGCCGTCCTGGCTCACGACCTGGACGGGCGCGGAGAGCGCGGGGGTGACCGTCTCCTCGAGGACGCGGCGGGCCTCCTCGGCGTCGACCCGGACGGGGGTCTCTTCCACGGGCAGCTCGATCGGCGTGCTGGGGTCCCCGCCGGAGGCCAGGGCGTCGGTGATCGCGTCGGCGGCGCCCTCCCGGTCGAGGGTCCGGCCGTCCACCGGCTCCACGACCGACGGCGTGGTGCCCTCGATGGCGATCGTGGCGTCCTGCGGAGCGCGGTCGACCTGTGCGGCGATGGCCTCGATCTGCGCGTTCAGCGCCGTCTCCTCGCCGGTGATCACCGGCTCCACCTCGCGGTCGGAGACGAGCGTGACCAGGCGCGTCCAGGGGTTGAGCGGCTGCTCCTCGGCCGCGTCCACGGTGCGGGGGACGTCGAGGGTGATCCCCGCCGTGGCGGGGGAGAGGGTGGCCGTCACGTCGGCGGCGGTGACGGGGTGGTCGGCCACGACCCGGGGGGCGAGCTGCTCCTCCAGCCGCTGGGCCGCCATCGCGGGGGAGAGCCCGCCGACGTCGACACCGGCGACGACGGTGTTCCGCGGCACCTCGCCGGAGGACGCGACCAGGTCGATGCCGTAGAGGGCGGCCAGCGCGGCCAGGACACCGGCGGGGACCAGGGCGGCGCGGCGCCGCCACCAGGGGCCACGAGGGCCGCCGTGGTCCTCCTGTCCCGGCGGCGGGGGACCGGCGGCATCGGCGTCCTGGGTGGCCGGCTCGGGGGGCGCGGCGTCCGTGGCGTCCGTGGCGTCGTGGTCGTCGACGGGAGGGATGACGCCGGTTCGCGCGCTGTCGTCGTCCGCGGCGGGTGCCTCCGCGTCCACCGGTATGCGGCGGGTGCTGGCGGCGTCGTCGTCCACCGGGTCCGACCCGGTGGCGGCGTTCTCCGCAGTGACCGGGGACGCAGCGGGCGTGCCGGGCTGCCAGTCCCGGCCCACCGGACGGGTGTCGTCCGCCCCGGCCTGGTAGGCCGGGACCGAGCCCGTGGGCGGTGGTGGCCCGTCGCCGGCGTCGGGACGCATGCGCACCGTCTCGTCGGATGCGGGGTGGTGCTGGGACATGGGGGTTTCCTCCGGTCGCCGCCGACCGGGGGTCCCCACAGACGACGGAGCCGCCGGCCCGGCGCCCGCACGAGGCGGGACGTCGGACGCGGCGGCGTCGTCGGGTGAGGCGGTCATCGCGGGCGCGACGATAGCGCCTCTCTCACGCAGTTA
This sequence comes from Blastococcus sp. SYSU DS0616, assembly GCF_054051015.1. Lineage (NCBI taxonomy): Bacteria > Bacillati > Actinomycetota > Actinomycetes > Geodermatophilales > Geodermatophilaceae > Blastococcus > Blastococcus sp. SYSU DS0616. Next base: position 209,157 of record NZ_JBJHAJ010000002.1, on the reverse strand, counting down.
CGCGCTGCTCGCCCTCAGTGTCGATGATGTCGACGGCGATGTCACGCAGCTTGCCCTCGTACTCGCGGGCGTGGTGTCCGCAGAACACGAGGTCGCTGCCGTTGGCGAGCACGACACGGACCTTGGCAAGTGCGCCGCAGCGGTCGCAGTGGAAGGGCACGACCAGGTCGTCGGCGGCGGGGGTCGTCGTCAGCGTCTGGGTCATCTGGGTCATCACTCGCTCTCTACCGCACGGACCCGCGGCTGCGGATCGGCCTCCTGCACAGCGCCAGGATGGCCCCTCGGATTCCCGTTCCCGCCCGGTTCATCCCGGACTCGCCGATTGAGATGAGTCCGTAACACGCCGGGCGTGGGTGGAGCGGGTTCAGCAGGGGACGTCACTGGCTGGGACGGGTGGTGCACGTGCTGGTGATCATCTGCCGGGCCGTCGGGTGACCGGTCCGGCCGTGGGTCCGCTGCTGTTCTGACGGGCCCCACGCTACGCCGTCTACCCGACAGGTGTCGGCGTACACCGCCACCGGCACTCCGTGCCCCGTCCGGGTCATGGCGCTGTGCGAGGCCGGCGGCGGCGTCCGGGACCGGTGCCGGCGGCCTAGTCCAGGTAGTCGCGCAGCACCTGGGAGCGGCTGGGGTGGCGCAGCTTCGACATCGTCTTCGACTCGATCTGACGGATCCGCTCACGGGTCACGCCGTAGACCTGGCCGATCTCGTCGAGGGTGCGCGGCTGGCCGTCGGTGAGGCCGAAGCGCAGCCGGACCACGCCGGCCTCCCGCTCGGAGAGGGTCTGCAGCACGCTGGTCAGCTGGTCCTGCATCAGGGTGAAGCTGACGGCGTCGACGGCGACGACGGCCTCGGAGTCCTCGATGAAGTCGCCGAGCTGGCTGTCGCCCTCGTCGCCGATGGTCTGGTCGAGGCTGATCGGCTCCCGGGCGTACTGCTGGATCTCCAGCACCTTGTCCGGGGTGATGTCCATCTCCTTGGCCAGCTCCTCCGGGGTGGGCTCGCGGCCCAGGTCCTGGAGGAGCTCGCGCTGGATGCGGCCGAGCTTGTTGATGACCTCGACCATGTGCACCGGGATGCGGATGGTGCGGGCCTGGTCGGCCATGGCGCGGGTGATGGCCTGGCGGATCCACCACGTGGCGTAGGTGGAGAACTTGTAGCCCTTGGTGTAGTCGAACTTCTCGACCGCGCGGATCAGGCCGAGGTTGCCCTCCTGGATCAGGTCCAGGAACGCCATGCCGCGGCCGGTGTAGCGCTTGGCCAGGGAGACCACGAGGCGGAGGTTGGCCTCCAGCAGGTGGTTCTTGGCGCGCTCGCCGTCGCGGACGATCCAGTTGAGGTCGCGGCGCATCTGCGGGGAGAGCTTCTGGCCCTCCTCCTCGGCCTGGCGCAGCCGCTCGGCGCCGTAGAGGCCGGCCTCGATGCGCTTGGCGAGGTCGACCTCCTCCTCGGCGTTGAGCAGCGCGACCTTGCCGATCTGCTTGAGGTAGGCGCGGACCGAGTCGGCCGAGGCGGTGAGCTCGGCGTCCTTGCGGGCCTGGCGGAGGGCCTCGGACTCCTCCTCCTCGTCCCACTCGAAGTCGGTGCCGCCCTCGGCGGTCTCCTCCTCGGCGGCGACCTCGACACCGTCCTTGCCGGTGACGACCGTCTCGTCGAGCTTGAGGCCCTCGGAGCCGGCGTCGACGACCGCGACCGCGCCGTCCTCGCTGGCCACCGCGGTGAGGACCGTGCCCTCGCCGGCCGCCGTGGACGGGGTGATCGCCGGCTTTGCGCGGCCCTTGGCCGCGGTCGTGGTACCGGCGGCCTTGGCCGGTGCCTTCTTCCGCGCAGCGGCCGGCTCGCCGGCCGGCTTCTTGGCACGGGTACCGGCTGCGGCCGTCCTGGCGCGCGGGGTGCTCGCTGCGGCTGCTTCCGGTGCTGGCTGATCGGCGGGCACTCAGGTTCCTTCCCGTGCTGGGTGCGTTCCCCGGGGGACCGTGTGGCCCGCGGGCAGCGGCTCCGGCCCTGTGCTCGGAGCGGGAGGGGACCCCACGGACCGGCGCGGCGTTTGGCCACGATCGGGTATGGGAATCCCTCCCGGCTGGAGCGCGGCGGGCTGGGGCTCCACCATTGTAACGACGTCGCCGGGTGAAACCAGCGCCTCGCACCCCGGCCCCTCGCTCCGAGGGGGCGGTCGGCTCACCCCGGGAGGGTCACCCGGCGCCGGGACGCCGCGGTCAGGCCTCGCCGCGCTCGGCCGCAGCCAGCGCGGCCCCGACGATCCCGGCGTCGTTCTGCAGCTCCGCGGGCACCACCGGGGTGCGCGTGGACAGCAGCGGGACCCACTTGTGGGCCTTCTTGCTGACCCCGCCGCCCACGATGATCAGGTCCGGCCAGACGCCGGCCTCCAGGACGTCGAGGTAGCGGTCGACGCGCTGCGCCCACTCGGGGTAGCTGAGCTCCTCCCGCTCCCGGGCGGCCGCGGAGGCGCGCTTCTCGCCGTCCTCGCCGTCGACCTGGATGTGACCGAACTCGGTGTTGGGCACCAGCTTCCCGTCGACGAACAGCGCGCTGCCGATGCCCGTGCCGAACGTGAGCATGAGCACCACCCCGCGCCGGTCGCGGCCGGCGCCGTAGCGCATCTCGGCCAGTCCTGCGGCGTCGGCGTCGTTCAGCGTCTCCACCGGGCCGGGGACGCGCTGGGCGACCCCCGCGGCGAGGTCCGTGCCCAGCCAGGTCTTGTCGACGTTCGCGGCCGTGTGCGCGACGCCCGACTTGAGCACCCCCGGGAAGGTCACCCCCACGCGTCCGGACCACCCGAACGACCCGACGATGCGAGCCACGACGTCGAAGACGGGCTCGGGCAGCGACGGCTGCGGCGTCTCGATGCGCAGCCGCTCCCCGATCAGCCGTCCCTCGTCCAGGTCGACCAGGCACCCCTTGATGCCGCTGCCGCCGATGTCCACCCCGAAGCCCTGCACGCCGACAGGCTAGTGGAAGGCCCCCTCGCCCCTTGCAGCTCGCATGCTCGCAGCGGGCCCCGACGAGGGGTCCCCTCCCTGCGGCAGGATCGCCGCATGACCTCTGCGCACGCACTTCCCTCCGACCGGCCGGCACCGGGCGCGCTGCTGGAGCTCGCGGTGACGGCCGCACGGGAGGCCGCCGCCCTGGTGGCCCGCGGGCGGGAGTCCGCCGGCGAGCACGTCACCACCAAGTCCAGCCCCGTCGACGTCGTCACGGCGGTGGACACCGCCAGCGAGGAGCTGCTGGTGCGGCGGCTGCTCGCCGCCCGGCCGGCGGACGGGGTGCTGGGGGAGGAGGGGGCCGCACGCGAGGGGACGAGCGGGGTGCGGTGGATCGTCGACCCGATCGACGGCACCGTGAACTTCCTCTACGGCATCCCGGCCTACGCCGTCTCGGTGGCCGCCGAGGTCGACGGGGTGGTGCGGGCCGGCGTGGTGCTCAACGTGGCCACCGGGGAGCTGTTCTCGGCGACGTCCGGCGGCGGCGCGTGGCTGGAGTCGCCCGGGCGGCCGCCGCGCCGGCTCACCGTTCCGACGCCGGAGGCGCTGGACCGGACGATGGTCGCAACCGGCTTCGGCTACCGGGTCGAGCAGCGGAGGGCCCAGGGCGCGGTGGTGGCGCAGCTGGTCACGCGCGTGCGGGACATCCGGCGGTTCGGCAGTGCCGCGCTGGACCTCTGCGCCGTGGCAGCCGGCCGGGTGGACGCCTACTACGAGCTCGACCTGAACCCGTGGGACCACGCGGCCGGCGCGCTGGTGGCCGCCGAGGCGGGCGCGGTGGTGACGGGCCTCGACGGCACGCCGGTCGGCGAGCCGATGGTCGTCGCGGTGGCGCCCTCGGTGGCCGAGCCCTTCCTCGCGCTGGTGTCCGAGCTGCACCGCTGACCGGCAGTGCGGCTCAGCAGTCCTCGGCGGCGCTCTCCGGCGCGGTGAGCGCCGTCTCGACCTCCTCGGGGGTGGCCAGGCTGTCGGGGAAGGTGAACTCGGGGCCGAGGACGAGGTCGACGACCGCGGTGGCCCGGGTGTCGCGGTAGTCCCCGACGCCCGGCGCGTGCACCGCGAGGAAGCGTGCGGCGTCGTTGCCCGGCGAGCCGTGGCGGACCTCCCCGACGCCCTCCACCTCGCGGCTGCTCGGGTCGTTCGCGACCTCGCTCACCGTGAAGCCGCGTGCGGCGAGCTCGTCGGCCACCGTCTGCGCGAGCCCGCCCTGGTCCGTGGCGTTGAGGACCCGCACCGAGACGGCTGCCGGGTCCAGCGACGGGGGCGCCGCCTCCGCGGTGGCGCACGCCCGCGCGTCCGCGGCCTGCTGCTCCCGGTCCTGCCGGACCACCGTCCACCACACCGCTCCGGCGGCCAGCGCGAGGACCAGCAGGAAGATCAGCGGGGGGAGCGGGCGACGGCCACTGCGCGGGCGCACCGGAGGCTGGACGGTGCGCTCGGTCACGGGAATGCTCCTCGGGCGGGATCCGGCAGGCGGGGGGCCGACCGGCCGGGACGGGACGGACGGCGCCGACGACTGGTGCGGACGGCTGTCAGCAGCGAGCTTAGGGGCGGACGGCGTCCCTAGATCGCACCGTCGTCCAGCGCGGCGCGTCCCCGCTCGACGCAGGGGTCGATCCGGTCGGCGTAGCCCGCCGTATCCTTGCCCGCCATGGCTCCGGCGGCCGAGCGGGCGACGATGCCGGCGACGATCGCCGCGAACTTGAAGTAGGCGAAGCCCACGTACCAGGGCAGGTCGGAGAGGTCCAGGCCGCTGCGCTCGGCGTAGCGTGCCGCGACCTCCGCGCGGGTGGGGAAGCCCTCCAGGGCCGTCACCGTGCTCTGCCCGGCGACGCTCCGCTCCCCGGCCTGCGGCCAGTAGACGTGGAGCATGCCCAGGTCGGCCAGCGGGTCGCCCAGGGTCGACATCTCCCAGTCCAGCACCGCCCGGACGCGGCCGGGCACCTCCGGGTCGAGGAGGCAGTTGTCCAGCCGGAAGTCGCCGTGGACGATCCCGTGCCGCTGGGTGGTGGGCACGGTCTCCGCCAGCCGGGCGGCGAGGGCGTCCAACCCCGGACGCTCGCGGTCGCGGGTCGCCTCCCACTGCTGGGTCCAGCGACGCACCTGGCGGGGCATGAAGCCCTCCGGTCGGCCGAAGTCGCCCAGGCCCACCGCGACGTGGTCGACCGAGTGCAGATCGGCCAGGACGTCGACCAGGCCCTCGCCGATCGCGCGCCGCCGGGCGGGATCGTCGGCGTAGCCCTCCGGGATCCGGTCGATGACGTGCAGGCCGACGACGCGCTCCATCACGTAGAACGGCGCGCCCAGCACGCTCGTGTCGGTGCACAGGTGCAGTGTCCGCGGCACCGGCACCGGCGTGGGGACCAGCGCGGAGATCACCCGGTGCTCGCGGGCCATGTCGTGCGCGGTGGCCAGCACGGCGCCCGTCGGCGGACGCCGGAGGATCACCGCGTCGTCCGCGGACCCGCCCTCGGGCGTCACCACGTAGGTGAGGTTGGACATGCCCGCGGCGATCAGCTCGACGTCCACCGATCGCCATCGCTCCTCCCCGAGGACGGAGGCCAGGTACGGCCCGACGACGGCTGGATCAGCACCTGGGGGAGTCGCCACCGGCGCAGGGTAACCTCTGGCGCTCCGCCGCCCGCCCGGCCCTTCCCGGGCCCGATGTGTCACCTCCGCGGAGTCGGGCACAAATCGGGGCCGGACGGCGTTGGGGGGCTGCTGGCCACTCCGCGAGGAGAGGCCGGCGCAGTGGACGGGCGCCCGGTGAGGGACGCCCCACACCGACCCACCGGTCGCCCACCGGCGATCGGCCAGGACGACGGCGCGCACCCCGCGCCGCGTCAGACGAGCGGGCACGACGCCCGCGAGAACCCCGGAGGAGGGGCACACCCCATGGCCACCGACTACGACGCCCCGCGCCGCAACGAGACCGACGAGCTCGGCGAGGACTCGCTCGAGGAGCTGAAGGCTCGCCGGGCCGAGGCCCAGTCCTCGTCGGTCGACGTCGACGAGACCGACTTCAACGAGAACCTCGAGCTCCCCGGAGCGGACCTGTCGAACGAGGAGCTGACCGTCCGCGTCCTGCCCAAGCAGGAGGACGAGTTCACCTGCTCGCGCTGCTTCCTGGTGCAGCACCGCAGCCGTCTGGCCTCCACCCGCGGCGACCAGCTGCTCTGCCGCGACTGCGCCTGAAAGGACCCCCGTGCCCCCCGCCACTCGCAGGCTCGCGGCGGGACCCTGCACGGGGGCCGTTCCAGTACCTCACCTGGGGGACCGATGACCGAGGGGCCGCGGACCGGGGCGCCGCGTGACGTCCCGCCGCCACGACCGGTGGCGCCGTCGGACGGCGCCGCGCCGGTCGAGGAAGGCCCCCTGGCGCGCGCCGGGCGGGCCGTCGCCGACGCCGTCGCCGGGCTGACCGGGAGCGGCGCCGACCGGGCGGCCGGAGGCGGCCTGCGCGACGTCGTCGGTGCCGTCGCCGGCGCCGTGGCCGGAGCGTTCGGCGCAGGGGGCAGCGGCCCGCCGACGCCCGGCCCGGCCGACGCCCGGGTTCCCGGCGGGGACGGCCGGGCACCTGGCGCCCTGCTGGGCGACCTCCTGGCGGCCGCGGTGCCCCGACTGCCGATCCGTGACCGGGAGCGGCTGCGCGCCGCCCATCCCGGTCTCTCGGACGACGAGATCGCCGAGGCGCTCGTCCAGCGCGCCGGCCGGGCCACCTCCGGGATCGGCGCGGCCACCGGCGGGCTGTCCGCCGCGCACTGGTTCGCGCCGCCGTCGCTGCTCGCCGTGCCCCTGGAGCTGGGGGCGGAGACGGTGCTGGTGGCCGCGGTGGAGGTCGTCCTCATCGGTGAGCTGCACGAGCTGCACGGCCGACGACCTCCCGGGGACGCCGCCGCGCGCGCCCAGGCATACCTGGCCGGCTGGTCGCAGCAGCGGGCCGTGGCCGGCGTCGGCGCCGCGGGGCTCGGCTCCGTCCTGGGCACCGCCGGTATGCGCGCCCTGCGCCGGCGCATGACCCGCCGGCTGGCCGGTGCCGTCCCCGGCGCGGCCCCCTTCCTCGTCGGCGCCGCGCTCTCCGGCCGGGTCAACCGCCGGGCGACCGAGGGCCTGGCGCGCCGCGTCCTGTCCGACCTGCGCGGGCCCGGAGCGTGAAGGCGGGGACCTTATAGGGTCGCCGACGTGCCCGATCCCTCCGCCGAGCTGGACGTGCCCGTCCTCCTCACCGCACCCGACGCCGCCGTCCCGCGCTACGCGCTGGCCGGTGACGCGGGCGCCGACCTGGCAGCAGCCGAGGACGTCGAGCTGGCCCCCTTCGAGCGGCGGCTGGTGAGCACCGGCGTCGCGGTGGCCATCCCGGAGGGCTACGCCGGTTTCGTGCACCCGCGCTCGGGGCTGGCGCACCGGGTCGGGCTCAGCATGGTCAACGCGCCCGGCACCATCGACGCGGGGTACCGGGGCGAGATCATGGTCAACCTCATCAACCTCGACCCGGCCGCCCCGCTGCGCCTGTCGCGCGGCGACCGCATCGCGCAGCTCGTGGTGCAGCCGGTGGTCCGCGCGCGGTTCGTGCCGGTCCCCGAGCTGCCGCCCAGCGAGCGCGGCGGGGGTGGGCACGGCTCCACCGGCGGGTACCAGGCCGGTGCGGCCGGGTCCTCCGACACTCCAGCACCCGAGGGGAACTGACATGCCGTTCGGACGACGGCGCAACCGCATCGACCGCAGCCTGCGCGAGCGGGGCGTCCCCCCGGAGCCGCAGCAGCGCATCCGGGACGTCCCGCCCACGAGCGGTCCCTGGGACGAGGCCGACGCGCCCGACGACGGTCTGGCGCGCATCGACCTGGGTGCGATCCGGCTGCCCGCACTGCCCGGCATGGACCTGCGGGTGGAGCTCAACCAGCAGCAGAAGGTGATCGGCGCGACCCTGCGCCACGGGGACTCGCTGCTGCAGATCGCGGCCTTCGCCGCGCCCCGGGCGGCCGGCATCTGGGACGACGTCCGCGCCGAGCTGGCCCGCAGCGCCTCGGGTCAGGGCGCGTCGCTGCGCGAGGTGGAGGGCCCGTTCGGCGCGGAGCTCGTCGGCACCGTCGTGGCGGCCCCGCCGGCGCAGCCCGGGCAGGCCGCCCAGCCGCCGGTCCGGCGACCGGCCCGCTTCCTCGGCGTGGACGGACCCCGCTGGTTCCTGCGGGGGCTGCTCAGCGGTTCCGCGGCCGCGGGCGCCGAGGCCGAGGCGGCGGCGTTGGAGACGGCGTTCCGCGGCATCGTCGTCGTCCGGGGCAGCGAGCCCATGCCGGTGCGCGAGCCGCTCCCGCTCGCCCTGCCCCCGCAGGCCGCGGCCCAGCTGGCCGCGCAGCGGCCCGCCCCGGGGACGGCTGCGGGCCCGCGGTCGCCGGACGGCGGGCCGGCTGCCGGCCCGGCCTGACGACGCGATGCAGGGAACACCCGCGCGCGTCCCCGTGGGCACCGTGGCGCACTACGCTGGAACCGTGACGGAGACCCGACCGGCGGGCTGGTGGTCGCGCACGTTGCAGCGACTCACCGCCGACGACCACGCCATCGACGCGCAGGAGCTGCGCGCGGGAACGGCCACCGCCGGCTGCGAGCCGGTCAGCACCTGCCGCAAGGGCGCGGTGGTCACCGTCACCGGTCGGCTGAAGTCGGTCGTCTACACGCCGCGCGAGACGGTGCCCACGCTCGAGGCCGAGCTGTTCGACGGTTCGGGGTCGGTGACGCTGGTGTGGCTGGGCCGGCGGCGGATCGCGGGCATCGAGCCCGGTCGGTCGCTGACCGCGCGGGGGCGGTTCGCCTCCTTCGAGGGCCGGCAGGTCATCTACAACCCCTGGTACGAGCTGAGCGCCGGCTGACCACCGCCCAGCGGCGGGGAGCCGTCATGCGTGGGCCGGGCAGCGATCGGGGGAGACGAAGGTGACCGCAGCGGGCCGGCCGGGCGACGGCGAGCACGTTCCCGAGGCGGGCGCGCCGGCCTCCCCGTTCGACCGCGAGCAGCTGCTGGCGCAGCTCGGTGGCTGGCGCGGCATGCTCGACGCCACGCTGCCCACGGTCGCCTTCATCGTGGCCAACGGCATCGCCGGGCTGCGCACCGGCATCTGGGCGGCGGTGGTCGCGGCGGTCGCGGTCTTCGTGCTGCGGCTGAGCCGCCGGCAGAGCGTGCAGCAGGCGGTGAGCGGCCTGGTCGGGGTCGGCATCGCGGTGGCCATCGCCGCCAACACCGGTCAGGCCCGCGACTTCTTCGTGCTCGGCATCGTCCGCAGCCTGGTGGTCGGGGTGGTGCTCCTGGGCTCGATCCCGCTGCGCTGGCCGCTGGTCGGGGTGGTGGCCGAGTTCCTGGCGCCGAGCCACCTCGGCGCGATGGCCACCCACTCGCTGCCCTGGAGTCGTCGGGCGGCGCGCGAGGACGCGCCCGCGCCCGCCACCGCGCCGCCGGTGCCCGACCCGGCGGCGGTGCCGCAGCTGCACTGGCGCCGGGAGCCCCGGCTGCTGCGCGCCTACTCCTGGCTGACCGCGCTCTGGGCGGCCTCGTTCTTCCTGCGGGCAGGGGTGCAGTGGGTGCTCTACCGCGCCGACGAGGTGGAGCTGCTCGGCACGGCGTCGGTCGTGCTCGGCCTGCCGCTCACCGCGGTCGTGCTGGTGGTGACCCTGTGGGTGGTCGCCCGGCTGCACCGGCACCGCGCGCCCGGCCCGCCCGTCACCTGATCACGACTCCGGTGCAGGGGCACGCTGCGGCCCCGTCGAGAGGCTCACCCCGAGCCTGCGAGGGATGAGGAGGACGGGGTCGCTCGTTCAGCGGTCGGTGCGGCCCGGGCCGTCCGGCGCGAAGACGTGCTGCAGCTCCTCCTCGGTGTCGCCGTGCGACACGAACAGCAGCTCGTCGCCGGACTCCAGCGGTTCGTCCGGCGACGGGGTGATGACCCGGTCGCCGCGGAGGATCGTCGTCAGCACCGTCTCGCGGGGCAGCGGCACCTCGCGCAGGGCGTGGCCGACCCAGGGGGTGTCGTCGCCCAGGGTGATCTCCACCAGGTTGGCCGCGCCCTTGCGGAAGCTCATGAGCCGGACGACGTCGCCCACCGACACGGCCTCCTCGACCAGGGCGGCCAGCACCCGGGGGGTGGAGACGGCGACGTCGACGCCCCACGCCTCGGTGTAGAGCCACTCGTTGCGCGGGTCCTTGACCCTGGCGACCACGCGATTGACCGCGAACTCGGTCTTGGCCAGCAGCGAGACGACGAGGTTGGCCTTGTCGTCGCCGGTCGCGGCCACCACGACGTCGCAGGTGGCCAGCTGCGCCTCCTCCAGCGAGGAGACCTCGCAGGCGTCGGCCTGCACCCACTCCGCGCCGGGCACCGACCGGGTGCGGACCTTGCGGCTGTCCTTCTCGATGAGCATGACGGTGTGGCCGTAACCCAGGAGTTCCCCCGCGATGGACCGTCCCACTGCGCCGGCCCCGACGATCGCGACCCGCATCAGTGACTCCCCTCCTGGGGGCCGCGCTCGACGACCTCGTGCACGCGTGCGGTCAGCTCGTCGGTGACGGCGACGACGAGCTGGTCGCCGTCCTGGAGCACCGTGACCGGCGTGGGCAGCTGGGCTTCACCGAAGCGGACCAGCCAGGCCGCGCGGGCCCCGGTGGCCGCCTCGAGGGCGGCGAGCTTGCGCCCCACCCAGGCGTCGGTGACCGTCACGCGCACCAGCAGCACCTTGCCGGTGGGCTCGCGCCACAGCTCGCTCACCTTGACCGAGAGGAGTTCGCGCAGCAGCCGGTTCACCGTCCAGGGGACGGTGGCGACGCTCGGGATGCCCATGCGCTCGTAGACCTCGGCCCGCTTGGAGTCGTAGATGCGGGCCACGACGTGCTGGACGCCGAAGGTCTCCCGCGCCACGCGGGCCGAGATGATGTTGGAGTTGTCGCCGCTGCTGACCGCCGCGAAGGCGCCCGCGGAGTCGATGCCGGCGTCCAGCAGGGTCTGCCGGTCGAATCCGAGGCCCTTGATCTGGCGCCCGGTGAACTCCGGGCCGAGCCGCCGGAAGGACTCGGGGTCCTGGTCGATCACGGCCACGCTGTGCCCGATCTGCTCCAGGCGCCGGGCGATGGCCGAGCCGACACGGCCGCAGCCCATCACGACCACGTGCACGCGCGTCACTCCCGCAGATCTCCGGCGGCGCCGGCGCGGACCGCCCGCGCATCACCGGTCGCGAAGCTACACCCGCGCACGGTCCGCCAGCGGGCAGGACGCCGGTATCCCCCCGTCGGGGCGAGGTGCGCCGAGTCACGCCCGCGGGCCTCCCGCACGTCCGTACCATCGCGCCGTGCCAAGCCTGTCCGACCTCGGACAACTCCCGAAACGCCTCGTCCTCGGCCGCCCCGTGCGCAGCGACCGGGCGGGGGAGTCCCTGCTGCCCAAGCGGCTCGCGCTGCCGATCTTCGCCAGCGACCCGCTCTCCTCCGTGGCCTACGCCACCCAGGAGATCCTGATCGTGCTGACCCTGGCGGGCACGGCGTTCCTCTACCTGGCCCCCTGGCTCGCGCTGCTCGTCGTGCTCCTGCTGATCACGGTGGTGCTCTCCTACCGGCAGGTGGTGCGTGCCTACCCCTCCGGTGGCGGCGACTACGAGGTCGCGATGAAGAACCACGGCCAGTTCGCCGGCCTCGTCGTGGCCAGCGCGCTGCTGGTCGACTACGTGCTCACCGTGGCGGTGTCGGTCTCGGCCGGCACCGACAACATCATCTCCGCCTTCCCCGCGCTCAACGAGCACCGCGTGGCCATCGCGCTGGGCCTGGTGGCGATCCTCGCGGCGGCGAACCTGCGCGGGCTGCGCGAGTCGGGCCGGACCTTCGCGCTGCCGACGTACATGTTCGTGGCCGGGATCATGATCATGATCGTCACCGGCCTCATCCGGGACTTCTTCACCGACAACCCGGTCGTCGCCGAGAGCGCCCAGTACTCGATCACCCCGGAACCCGGTTACGAGCAGGTGGCGGGGCTGGCGCTGGTGTTCTTCGCGCTCCGCGCCTTCGCCTCCGGCTGCACCGCGCTGACCGGGGTCGAGGCGATCGCCAACGGCGTTCCGGCGTTCCGGCCGCCGAAGAGCCGCAACGCCGCCACGACGCTCGCGCTCATGGGCGGGCTGGCCGCCTTCATGTTCGCCGGGGTCACCGCGCTGGCCCTGCTCGGCGACGTCAAGTACACCGAGTTCCCCTGCGACCTGGTGGGCTTCACCGCCTGCGAGACCGAGCCGCAGCGCACGGTCATCGCCCAGCTGGCCGCGGCGACCTTCGGCGGCGACACCTCGGTCGGCTTCTACTACATCCAGGCCGCCACCGCGCTCATCCTCATCCTGGCCGCCAACACCGCGTTCAACGGCTTCCCGCTGCTGGGATCGGTGCTGGCCCAGGACCGCTTCCTGCCCCGGCAGCTGCACACCCGCGGCGACAAGCTGGTGTACAGCAACGGCATCCTGCTGCTGGCCGGCTTCGCCGGGCTGCTGATCGTCGTCTTCGAGGCCGACGTGACCCGGCTGATCCAGCTCTACATCATCGGGGTGTTCACCAGCTTCACCATCGGCCAGTGGGGGATGGTGCGGCACTGGAACCGGGAGCTGCGCGCGGAGGACGACCCCGTCACCCGCCGGCGCATGCGCCGTTCCCAGGCGATCAACTTCGTCGGCGGGTCGCTCACCACCGTCGTGCTGCTGATCATCGTGGTCACCAAGTTCACCCGCGGCGCCTGGCTGGTGCTGCTGGCCATGCCGGTGCTGTTCCTCCTGATGAGAGCCATCAACCGGCACTACTCGAACGTGTCTCAGCAGCTGGAACCCGACACCGACGCCCGCACGCTGCCGAGCAAGGTGCACGCCGTCGTCCTCGTCTCCAGGGTGCACAAGCCGACGTTGCGCGCGCTGGCCTTCGCCCGGGCGACCCGTCCCGACGCGCTCACCGCGCTGACGGTCAACGTCGACGACGCCGAGACCTGGGCGCTGCAGGCCGACTGGCAGCGCTACGACATCCCGGTGCCGCTGACCGTGCTGGAGTCGCCGTACCGGGAGATCACCCGCCCGGTGCTCGACTACGTCAAGAGCATCCGGCGGGACAGCCCGCGCGAGCTCGTGGTGGTCTTCGTGCCGCAGTACGTCGTCGGCCACTGGTGGGAGAACGTCCTGCACAACCAGAGCGCGCTGCGGCTGCGCGCCCGGCTGCAGTTCCAGCCGGGGGTCATGATCACCACGGTGCCGTGGCAGCTGGAGAGCACCGCCGGGCACGACGACGACGCCGACGGGCGGCGCGGCGGGCCCGCGCCCGGTGACCTCCGGCGGGGCTACACCGACGACGAGATGGACGTGACCCCGTATGGATGAAGGACCCCGTTCTCCTCACCCCTCGCAGGCTCGGGGCGAGCCTCGGGACGGGGCCGCCGCTGCCCCCCGCCCCACGCAGGCTCGGGGCGGGGCCCTGCAGCGGGGCCGCAGGCGCACCGCGGCCAAGGCGCCCGACGCTCCCAAGGGCCTGGGATGGCTCGGGCGGGAGTTCGAGGTCGAGGTCGGTCCGGTCGCGCACGGCGGGCACTGCGTCGCCCGGCACGAGGGCCGGGTGGTGTTCGTCCGGCACACCCTGCCGGGCGAGCGGGTGCGGGTCCGGGTGACCGAGGACCGGCACCCCGGCTTCTGCCGCGCCGATGCCGTCGAGGTGCTGGTCGCGGCACCGGGACGGGTCGAGCGCCCCTGCCCGTACAGCGGCCCCGGGAAGTGCGGCGGCTGCGACTGGCAGCACGTGGAGCCGGCCGAGCAGCACCGGCTCAAGGCCGCGGTGGTACGGGAGCAGCTGGTCCGGCTCGGCAGGCTCGACCCCGAGGACCCGGTGGTGGCCGGCCTCGCCGTCGAGGAGCTGCCCGGTGGCGCCCTGCGGTGGCGCTCGCGGGCCCGCTTCGCCGTCGACCACGGCGGCGCGCCCGGCCTGCGGCGGCACCGGTCGCACGACGTGGTGCTCCTCGACGACTGCCCGATCACCGTGGAGCCGGCGGCGCGGGCGGTGCTCGGACGGCGCTGGCCGGGGGCGGGCGCGGTCGACGTCTCGGTCGACTCGGCGGGCACGGTGACCACCGCCCGGCTGGACCGCCGGGGCCGGGTGCAGGCCACCGAAGTGCTGCGGGCGGGGGAGGAACTGCCCGCGGAGCCGGCCGGCCGCGCCGAGCGGCGGGCGGGCGGGCGCGACTGGGAGGTCGAGGGCACCGGCTTCTGGCAGGTGCACCCGGCCGCGGCCGACGCGCTCGTCGCGGCGGTGGCGGAGTTCGCCGCGGCGGGTCCAGGGGAGCTCGTCCTCGACCTCTACGCCGGCGCGGGCCTCTTCGGCGGTGCTCTCGCCCCCGCCGTCGGCGAGCAGGGCCGGGTGGTGTGCGTGGAGCAGGACCCGGGCGCCTGCGCCGCGGCCGACGCCAACCTGGCCGCGCTCCCGCAGGCCGAGGTGTGGCAGGGCGAGGTGGACGCCGACGGGCTGGCGGGCCTGCTCGCCGAGCTCGGCGCCGCGCCCGACGTCGTCGTCCTGGACCCGCCCCGCGCCGGTGCCGGGACGGCGGTGAGCCGGCTGCTGGCCGGCAGCGGCGCCCGCGCCGTCGTCTACGTGGCCTGCGACCCTGCCGCGCTGGGCCGGGACGTCGCGGCGTTCGGGGAGGCCGGCTACCGGCTGGCCGCGCTGCGCGGGTTCGACGCCTTCCCGATGACCGCCCACGTGGAGTGCGTGGCGCTGCTGGTGCCGGCCGGTCGGTGACCGCGACGGAACCGCCTCCCGTCCTGCTGCCGTCACCCGCCGGACGCCCATTGGATACCGTCTCCCTGTGCCCACGTGGGAATACGCCTCGGTCATCACCGCGAACGACGCCGAGTCGCAGCGGGCCGGAGTGAGCGTCAAGCTCCCCGGCGGTCAGTCGGAACGGCAGCAGGGCGACACCAGCTCGGTGCTCAACAAGCTCGGTGCCGAGGGGTGGGAGCTCGTCAGCTACCACTCCAGCGGTGCCGGCACCTGGGGGTTCGAGCAGTTCTGGCTCAAGCGGCAGGTCGGCTCCTGACGACGGCGCCGCCCGCCGGCTGACGCGGGCACCCGGGCACCGGCACGCCGTCGAACGGATGTTCGACCGGTGCGGCAGACTGGCGCCGTGGACAGGACGCTGCCGCCGGGCTGGCCGGAGGAGGTGCGCCCACCCGGCGCGCCCGACTGGGAGCGCACCGCCGTCGCCTGGCTGTTCGACCTCGTCCCGCCGGACTACCGCGCGCACGAGGTGCTCCGCCGGTATCCCGTGCTGCTGGCCCGGTTCGCCGGGGACCACGTCGCCGCCGGCCTCGAGGCCGCCCGCGCCGGCTGGCGCACCCTGCGCGTCGAGCTCGCCGACCAGCTCCCGCCCGAGGCCATCGAGGCGGCGATGGGTGCCTACGAACGGGAGGGTGCCCGGCTGGCCGCCGCCGCCCGCGGGGTGGAGGTGGTCGGCGGTGCGCTGCGGGGTGAACGGTGGGTTCCCCGGCTGTGAGCGCGGGGTGAGCGACGAGTGGAGCCCCTGTGGAGCGAACCGGGGCGCTGTGAGCTGCATCCGCAGCACCCGCTCGACCGGAAGTACCCGTGAAGCGCAGCTACAGTGGGTCGGCGGCTGCTCAGCAGCCTCCGCCCAGACCGAGAGGACACCGCCGCACCGTGCCGCTCCTGCGATCGCTGCGGGGTCCGGAGGACCTTCGAGCCCTTCCCCCCGAGCAGCTGCCCGCCCTCGCGGCGGAGGTCCGTGACGCCCTGGTCACCAGCGTGGCCAGGACCGGGGGGCACCTCGGCCCGAACCTCGGCTGCGTCGAGCTGACGATCGCCCTGCACCGGGTGTTCGACTCCCCGCGCGAGCCCATCGTCTTCGACACCGGCCACCAGTCCTACGTGCACAAGATGCTGACCGGCCGGGTCGAGGGCTTCGAGCGGCTGCGCCAGCGAGGTGGGCTCTCCGGATACCCCAGCCGCGCCGAGAGCGAGCACGACTGGGTGGAGAACAGCCACGCCTCGACGTCGCTGTCCTACGCCGACGGCCTGGCCAAGGCCTTCGCCATCCGCGGTGACTCCCGCCCCGTCGTCGCGGTGATCGGGGACGGCGCACTGACCGGCGGCATGGCCTGGGAGGCGCTGAACAACATCGCCGCGGCCCAGGACCGCCCGGTCGTCATCGTGGTCAACGACAACGGGCGCTCCTACTCGCCCACGATCGGCGGGGTCGCCGACGCACTCGCCACCCTGCGGCTGCGCCCCGGGTACGAGGAGGCGCTGGCCGCCGTCCGGCAGGCGCTGCACCGGGCCCCCGTCGTCGGCACCAAGCTCTACGACGCGCTGCACGCGATCAAGAAGGGGCTGAAGGACGTCCTGTCACCGCAGGGCATGTTCGAGGACCTCGGCATGAAGTACGTCGGCCCGGTCGACGGTCACGACGTCGAGATGATGGAGTCCGCGCTGCGGCGGGCCCGCTCGTTCGGTGGGCCGGTGATCGTGCACGCCGTCACCACCAAGGGCTTCGGCTACCCGCCGGCCGAGACCGACCAGATCGACGCCTGGCACGCCACCGGCGTCTTCGACCCCGACAGCGGGACCAGCGCCCGCAAGACCGGGCGGCCCTGGACGGACGCCTTCGCCGACGAGCTGGTGCGGGTCGGCGCCGAGCGTCCCGACGTCGTCGCCATCACGGCAGCGATGCTGCACCCGACGGGGCTGGCGCCGTTCGCCGAGCGGTTCCCCGAGCGCACCTTCGACGTCGGCATCGCCGAGCAGCACGCGCTCACCTCCGCCGCCGGGCTGGCGATGGCCGGGATGCACCCGGTGGTCGCGGTCTACTCCACCTTCCTCAACCGGGCGTTCGACCAGCTGCTCATGGACGTCGCGCTGCACCGCCAGCCGGTGACGGTGGTGCTCGACCGCGCCGGGGTGACCGGTGAGGACGGCGCCTCGCACAACGGCATGTGGGACATGTCGATCCTCTCGGTCGTCCCGGGGTTGCGGCTGGCCGCGCCGCGCGACGAGGCCACCCTGCGCGAGGAGCTGCGCGAGGCGGTGGAGGTCTCCGACGGGCCGTCGGTCGTGCGGTTCCCGAAGGGCTCCCTGCCGGCGGACATCCCGGCGGTCGAGCGGCGCGGGCCGGTCGACGTGCTGCGCCGCGGCGAGCGGCGGGACGTGCTGCTGGTCGCCGTCGGTTCCATGGTGCCGATGTGCCTGGCGGTCGCCGAGCGCGCTGCCGACCACGGCATCGAGGTGACCGTCGTCGACCCGCGGTGGGTGCTGCCGGTCTCCGAAGAGCTGCTCGAGCTCGCCGCCGGCTCCCGCCTGGTGGTCACCGTCGAGGACGGGGGTCGCGCCGGGGGAGTGGGGACCACGCTCTCCCAGGCGCTGCAGGACCGGGACGTGGACGTGCCGGTGCGCACCCTCGGCCTGCCGCAGCAGTTCTTCGAGCACGGCAGCCGTGGCCAGGTGCTGGCCGACGCGGGGCTGACCGAGCAGGACGTCGCCCGCCGGATAGCCGAGTGGACGGCCCGGCTCGCCGAGTCCCGCGACGAGCACGTCGTCGAGTCGGTCGAGGAGGGCCGGCGATGACCGTCATCGCCGAGATCCAGGTGGCGCCGTCGCCGCCCGGCACCGCGGAGGACCCGCACGCCCACGTGGAGGCGGCGATCGCCGTCATCCAGGCGTCGGGGCTGCGCTACGAGGTCGGGGCGCTCGGCACGACCCTCGAGGGCGAGGCCGACGAGGTGTGGGCGACGCTGCGGGCCGCGCACGAGGCGATGCTCGCGGCCGGCGCCGCCGGTGGGCTCTCGCACATCAAGGTCGCGTCGGTGAACCGCACGATGGAGAGCCTGACCGCCAAGTTCCGCTGAGTCCGTCCGGCGGGGCCGGCGGTCATGCAACCTCCGCGACGCCGGTTCCGTCTTCCAGTCATGCACGGAACGGACATGCCGTGAGGACGGCTCGGGACGAGGCGTTCCACGACTTCGTGGTCCGCCACCGCGGTGACCTGCTGCGGACCGCGACCATGCTGGCCGCGGGGGACACCCATCTCGCCGAGGACCTCGTGCAGATCGCCCTCACCCGGCTCTACCTGGCCTGGCACTGGGTCCGCGCGCCCCAGGCCCGCCTGGCCTACGCGCGACGCATCCTCGTCAACACCCTGGTCGACGAGTCACGACGCCCGTGGCGGCGACGCGAGCGCTCCCACGGAGAGCTCCCCGACGTGGCGGCCGACCACGCGCCCGCCGAGACCGACGACCGGCTGGGCCGGGTGGGGGCGGCGCTGGCCGAGCTCCCGCCGCGGATGCGGGCCGCCGTCGTCTTCCGCTACCTGCACGAGCTCAGCGTCGCGGAGACCGCGGACGTCCTGAACTGCTCGCAGGGCACCGTCAAGAGCCAGACCTCGCGCGCGCTGGAGCACCTGCGTCGCGCGCTGGGTGCGGCCCCGGTGCCGGATGCCACACCCGATCGGGCGGGTCCGGTACCCGTCGACGACAACCGCACCGCCTCGACCTGCGGGAGGAACCGGTGAACCTCTCCGCGCTGCTCCGCGAGGCCGCCGCCTCGGTCGACACCACCGTGCGACCCGAGACCGTGCGGGCCGACCTCGCCCGCGGTCGTCGTGCGCTGGCCCGTCGGCGGGTCCGGCGTTCCGGCGTCGCCGGGCTGCTCGCGGCCGGCGCGCTGGCCGGCGCCGCTCTGCTGGGCGGCGGTGCGGTGCCGCCGTCCGCGCCGCCGGACGAGCCGCCCCGGATCGCGACGGCCGGGATCGCGCTGGTCGACTACACCGGTGTCCAGCCGGCCGGCTTCGTGGTGGACGCGGTGCCGCAGGGGTGGGTCGTGCAGGGGGTCACCGAGCACGCGCTCACCATCGCGCCGGCCGACGCGGAGAACACCGACCCGGCGCAGTACGCGGGAAAGCTGACCGTGCTGCTGCGCTCGACGCACGCTCCCGCCCCGTCCGGGGGAGTGCCGGTCCGTGTCGGGACGACCGACGGCGTGGTCGTGGACGGCGGTGTCGATCCGGACTCGCCGGGAGCCGTCGACATCGGCGTCGAGCACCTGCTGCACTACGTCGACCCGGT
This sequence comes from Blastococcus sp. SYSU DS0616, assembly GCF_054051015.1. Taxonomy (NCBI): domain Bacteria; kingdom Bacillati; phylum Actinomycetota; class Actinomycetes; order Geodermatophilales; family Geodermatophilaceae; genus Blastococcus; species Blastococcus sp. SYSU DS0616. Next base: position 190,048 of record NZ_JBJHAJ010000002.1, on the reverse strand, counting down.
GACCGGCCAGCCGGTCGCCGTCCAGGTCCCGCGGGCGCTGGGCTGGTCGCCGGAGCAGGCCGCCCGCTTCGCCGAGGGGGTGCACATCACCGAGGAGGCCGTGCGCGGCGTCGGGTGAGCCGCTCCTGACCGGAGGGGGCTGAGCGGTCGGTCCCGGCGCGCCGGGCGGTACGGGACCGGGCACGGGCGTCCCACCCCGGGCGTCGCAGCACGGCGGGCGGGTGCCGGTTCAGTCGCGGCGCAGGGCGCGGAGCATGTCGCACAGGGGCGCCCAGGCCTCCTCGATCGCCGCGGCCGTGTCCGGCTCCGCCGCGATCCACAGCGCGGCCTCGTTCATGGCCCCCGACAGCAGGGCTGCGGTGGCGCCAACCGGACGGTCCCCGAGCCGGCCGGCGTCGTGCAGCTGGGTGAGCGCCTCGGCCAGCAGCCGCCCCGACCCGGCGGCGTCCGCCGTCCGCCACTCCTGCCAGCCGAGGACGGCGGGCGCGTCGACGAGCACGATCCGCCGCATCCCCGGCGCGGAGCTCGCCGCGAGGAACGCCCGGCAGCCCGCCTCGAGCCCGCGCCACGGGTCGGTCTCCGCCTCGGCTGCGGCTGCGACCGCATCGGCCACCCGCAACTGGACGCCGCTGACCACGGCGCGGAACAGCTCGGCCTTGCCCGCGTAGTGGTGGTAGACGGCGCCCCGCGTGACCCCGGCCGCCGCGGCGACCGCCTCGAGGGCCACCCGGGCGTACCCGTCACGGGCGAACAGCTCGGTGGCCGCCTCCAGCACGCGTGCGGCGGTGGCCTCGCTCTCCTCCCGGCTGCGTCGTGGCACCGGACCTCCTTGTATACGTACAGCGTGCAGGTATAACGTCGGCGACACTTACCGACAGACTGTACGTAAGGAGCCGTCATGTCCGTGACGAGCGTGTACCCCGTGCTGATGAGCCACGACGTCGAGGCGACCGCAGGGTTCTTCCGGCAGCACCTCGGCTTCCAGCCGACCTTCGAGTCCGACTGGTACGTCAGCCTCCGGCGGGAGCGCTGGGAGCTCGCCGTGCTCGATCCCGACCACCCGACCGTGCCGGCGTCCCACCGCGGCGCGGCTGCCGCCGGGGTGCTGGTCAACATCGAGGTCGACGACGTGGACGCCGAGTACCGCCGGCTCGTCCTCGACGCCGGGCTCACCGCGGTGCTGCCGCTGCGCACCGAGGCGTTCGGGCAGCGGCACTTCGTGCTCGCGGGCCCGGAGGGCGTGCTGGTCGACGTCATCACGGTGATCCCGCCCTCGGAGGAGTACGTCGACAGCTACCGCTGAGCGGTGGCGGACGACGAACGGCCCCGCGCGTCGTCGTCGACGTGCGGGGCCGTGCGTCCTGGCTCACCGTGTGGGGTCCTGGCTCAGCGCTGACCGTGAGCCAGGACCCGGAACGATCAGGTCACCTGATCATCATCACGCGGGGAGGGAGGCCACGCCCTGGGGGAGGAACCGCGAGCCGGTGACCTTCTCCGAGACGCCGGTGCGGTCCAGGTAGGCCGAGATGCCGCCCAGCCAGAACGGCCACCCCGCACCCAGGATCATGCACAGGTCGATGTCCTGCACCGCCTGCACGACGCCCTCGTCCAGCATCAGCCGGATCTCCTGCGCCAGCGCCTCCGCCGCGCGGTCGTGCACCTGCTCCGCGGTGAGCGGCTGGTCGCCGGCGAAGGCGTCCGCCAGCTCCGGGTCGACGACGCCCGGCTCGACGAAGACGCTCGACTTGCCGAGCTCGACGACCCGCTTGAGCCCCTCGCCGACGGCGAACCGGTCGGGGAATGCCTCGTGCATGCGCTCGGCGACGTGCAGCGCGACCGCGGGGCCGACGAGCGAGAGCAGCTCGAACGGCGTCATGGGCAGGCCCAGCGGGTCGAGCGCCCGCTCCGCCACCTCGACCGGCGTCCCCTGCTCCACGGCCGAGGTGACCTCGCCCAGGAACCGGGTGAGCAGCCGGTTGACCACGAACGCCGGGGCGTCGGCCACCAGCACGCAGCTCTTCTTCAGCGACCTGCCCACGGCGAAGGCGGTGGCCAGCGTGGCGTCGTCGGTCTGCTCGGCGCGCACGACCTCCAGCAGCGGGAGGACGGCGACCGGGTTGAAGAAGTGCAGGCCGACCACGCGCTCGGGGTGCTCGAGCTTGGCGGCCATCTCGGTCACCGACAGCGCCGAGGTGTTGGTCGCCAGCACGCAGGTCTCGGACACGACCGCCTCGACCTCGGCGAACACCTGCTGCTTCACCGACATCTCCTCGAAGACCGCCTCGATGACGAGGTCGGCGTCGGCGAAGACGTCCTTGGACAGCGAGCCGGTGACCAGGCCCTTGAGCTGGTTGAGCTTGTCGGAGCTGAGCCGCCCGCGCTGGGCCAGCTTGTCCAGCTCGCCGTGCACGTAGGCCACGCCCTTGTCCACGCGCGCCTGGTCGATGTCGGTGAGCACCACCGGCACCTTCAGCTGGCGCACGAAGAGCATCGCCAGCTGCGAGGCCATCAGCCCGGCGCCCACGACACCGACCTTGGTGACCTTCCGGGCCAGCGACTTGTCCGGCGCGCCGGCCGGTCGCTTGGCCCGCTTGTTCACCAGGTCGAAGGAGTAGAGCGAGGCCCGCAGCGGGTCGCTCATCAGCAGCTCGGTGAGTGCGTCGTCCTCGGCGGCGGTGCCGGCGGTGAAGGCCTCGCCCTCGACACCGGCCCGCGCCAGGTCGAGCAGCTCGACGGTGCGGACGGCGCCGGGGGAGGCGTTGCGGGTGCGGGCCGCCACGATGCCGCGGGCGCGGGTGATCGCGTCGTCCCAGGCCGAGCGGTCGACCTCGGGCCGGGAGACCGCCACCGAGCCGTCGAGCACGCCGACGGCCCACTCGATCGACCGCTCCAGGAAGTCGGCCGGCTCGAACAGGGCGTCGGCGATGCCCAGCTTCGCCGCCTTCGGCGCCGGCGTCATCTTGTTCTGCGCCAGGGCGTTCTCGACGATGACGGTGACGGCGGCGTCGATGCCGATGAGGTTCGGCAGCAGCTGGGTGCCGCCCCAGCCGGGCACCAGCCCGAGGAACGCCTCGGGGAAGGCGACCGCGGCCGTGCCGCTGATCGTCCGGTAGTGGCAGTGCAGCGCCAGCTCCAGGCCGCCGCCCAGCGCCACGCCGTTGACGAACGCGAACGTCGGGATCGTCGAGTCCTTGAGCCGCCGGAACACCCGGTGGCCGGTCTCGGCGATCTGCCGTGCCGTCGCCTCGTCGGTCACCGACGGGACGCCGGAGAGGTCGGCGCCGACGGCGAAGATGAACGGCTTGCCGATGACGGCGATCGCCGCCGGGGCCGGCGTGTGCGCCGCGACCTCGTCCAGTGCGGCGTCCAGGGACGCGAGGCCGCCCGGGCCGAAGGTGGAGGGGCGGGTGTGGTCGTGCCCGTTGTCCAGGGTGATCAGCGCGATCTCCCCGGCCAGGCCCGGGTGGGTCACGAACCGCACCAGGGCGCGCGTCACGACCTCGTTCTCGAAGACGGCGTTCGTCACTTCTGGAACCCCTCCCAGTTCGGGTTCTCCCAGATCACGGTGGCGCCCATGCCGAGGCCGACGCACATGGCGGTCAGCCCGTAGCGGACGTCGGGCCGCTCGGCGAACTGGCGGGACAGCTGGGTCATGAGGCGGACGCCGGAGGACGCCAGCGGGTGGCCGACGGCGATCGCGCCGCCCCACGGGTTGACGCGCTCGTCGTCGTCGGCGATGCCGAAGTGGTCGAGGAACGCCAGCACCTGGATGGCGAAGGCCTCGTTCAGCTCGAACAGGCCGATGTCGGAGATGGAGAGGCCGGTGCGGGCCAGCGCCTTCTCGGTCGAGGGCACCGGGCCGATGCCCATGACCTCGGGCTCGACGCCGGCGAAGCCGTAGCCGACCAGGCGCATGCCGATGTCGAGGCCCAGCTCCTGGGCGACGTCCTCGGCCGCGAGCAGGCAGCCGGTGGCGCCGTCGTTGAGACCGGCGGCGTTGCCGGCGGTCACGTGCCCGTGCGGGCGGAACGGCGTCTTGAGCGTGCCCAGACCCTCGAGGGTGGTCTGCGGCCGCGGCGGCTCGTCGACGGTGGCGACGCCCCAGCCGTGCTCGGCCGAGCGGGTCGCCACGGTCACCAGCTCCGGGCCGATCTGCCCGTTGGCGACGGCCTTGGCGTACTTCTGCTGGCTGGCCAGCGCGAACGCGTCGGCGCGCTCCTTGGTCAGGTGCGGGAACCGGTCGTGCAGGTTCTCGGCGGTGGAGCCCATGACCAGCGCGGAGGGGTCGACCAGCTTCTCGCTCACGATCCGCGGGTTCGGGTCCACGCCCTCGCCCATGGGGTGGTTGCCCATGTGCTCGACGCCGCCGGCGATGGCGACGTCGTAGGCGCCGAAGGCGATGCCGGACGCGGTGGTGGTCACCGCGGTCATCGCGCCGGCGCACATGCGGTCGATCGAGTAGCCGGGGACCGTCTTCGGCAGCCCGGCCAGCAGCGCGGCCGTGCGGCCGAGGGTCAGGCCCTGGTCGCCGATCTGGGTGGTGGCGGCGATGGCCACCTCGTCGACCCGGTCGGCCGGCAGCGCCGGGTTGCGGCGCAGCAGCTCGCGGATGCAGCGGACGACCAGGTCGTCGGCGCGCGTCTCGGCGTAGATGCCCTTCGGACCGGCCTTGCCGAAGGGGGTGCGCACGCCGTCGACGAAGACGACCTCACGCAGCGAGCGGGACATGGGACCTCCGCAGGAGTTCGTAGCGGGCCCGGTGGGGCCCGTCCGGCTAGAAGTTACCCGTCGGTAACCGGCGGGCCAAGCGCGGCACGGACCCGATCGAGGGGGTTCCGGATCACGGTCCGGCAACGGCCTCAGGGTGTGCTTGCGGTCACAAGCAACGGATGCGCAAGATGACCCGCCGGAATTTCTCTGCAACCCCAACGAAATAGAGGTCCCTCTCATGGCGCGACGGCGCACGGTGACGACGGCGATCGCTGCGGCCCTGGTCTTCGGGCTGGCCGCGTGTGGTGGCGACGACAGCGGCGGCAATGGTGGCAGCGGTGGCGGCAACGGCGGTGACGCCGCCGGCAAGATCGGTGTCATCCTCCCCGACACCGCGTCCTCGGCCCGCTGGGAGTCCGCGGACCGCCCGCTCCTCGAGGCCGCCTTCGACGAGGCCGGTGTCGAGTACGACATCCAGAACGCGCAGGGCGACGCCCAGCGGATGGCCACCATCGCCGAGCAGATGATCACCGAGGGCGTCACCGTCCTGGCGATCACGAACCTCGACTCCGCTTCCGGCGCGGCGATCCAGCGCCAGGCCGAGCAGCAGGGCGTGCAGACGATCGACTACGACCGGCTGACCCTCGGTGGGGAGAGCGACTACTACGTCTCCTTCGACAACGTGCAGGTCGGTCGCCTGCAGGGCGAGGGCCTGGCCCAGTGCCTGGGTGACGAGCCGGCGAACATCGCCTTCCTCAACGGATCGCCCGACGACAACAACGCCACCCTCTTCTCGCAGGGTGCGCACGAGGTCCTCGACCCGATGGACCAGTACACCGTCGTGGCCGAGCAGGCCGTCCGCGACTGGGACAACCAGGAGGCCGCCACGGTCTTCGAGCAGATGTACACCCAGGCCGGCGGTGACATCCAGGGCGTGCTGGCCGCCAACGACGGCCTGGCCAACGCGGTCGTGTCGATCCTGGCCCGCAACAACGTCGCCGGGCAGGTGCCGGTGACCGGTCAGGACGCGACGGTCGAGGGGCTGCAGAACATCCTCGCGGGGCGTCAGTGCATGACCGTCTACAAGCCGATCGAGGAGGAGGCCAACGCCCTGGCCGAGCTCGCGGTCGCCCTCGTCAACGGCGAGGAGCCCGAGGTGGAGGGCTCGGTCGAGGACCCCGAGGGTGAGCGCGAGGTGCCGGCGGTGCTGCTCGAGCCGGTCTCCATCTTCCGGGACAACGTGAACCAGGTCATCGAGGACGGCTACCAGTCGGCCGAGGACGTCTGCACGGGCGAGTACGCGGCTGCCTGCGAGGAGCTCGGCATCTCCTGAGCCGGTCCGGCCGGGGCGCCCACCAGTCGGGCGCCCCGGCCCTCTGCCGCCCGCCCTGCGGGTCCCCGGCCACCCGCGGACCCCAGGGCACCAGACTGTCTCCCTCCGGCCCCCGACGGGCCGGCCCCCTGCGGAAGGACGCATCGGTGTCCGCACTCGAACAGAGCCCGACCACCACGACCTCGGACCAGCCCACGCTCAGCCTGCGCGGGGTCAACAAGAGTTTCGGGGCCGTGCAGGTCCTGCACGACGTCCACCTCGACGTCTACCCCGGCAAGGTCACCGCGCTCGTCGGTGACAACGGCGCGGGCAAGAGCACGCTGATCAAGTCGATCGCCGGCATCCACCCGATCGACTCCGGCACCGTCGAGTTCGAGGGCCGGCCGGTGCAGCTGCACGGCCCGCGCGACGCGGCGCGCCTGGGCATCGAGGTCGTCTACCAGGACCTCGCGCTGGCCGACAACCTCGACGTCGTCCAGAACATGTTCCTCGGCCGGGAGCGCAAGCGTGGCATCGTCCTGGACGAGGCCTCGATGGAGGAGGCCGCGCGGGACACGCTCACCAAGCTGTCGGTGCGCACGCTGAAGTCGGTGCGCCAGCTGGTGTCCAGCCTCTCCGGTGGGCAGCGGCAGACGGTCGCCATCGCCAAGGCCGTCCTCTGGGAGTCCAAGCTGGTCATCCTGGACGAGCCCACCGCCGCGCTCGGCGTCGCGCAGACCCGTCAGGTGCTCGACCTGGTCCGCCGCCTCGCCGACACCGGCCACGCCGTCGTGTTCATCACCCACAACATGGTCGACGTGTTCGAGGTCGCCGACCGGGTCGCCGCCCTGTACCTGGGTCGGGTCGCCGCGGACGTCCCCATCTCCGAGGTCGACCGCACCCAGGTCATCGAGCTGATCACCTCCGGCCGCTCCGGCGAGCTGGGGCTCGCGCCGGACGCGCTCGAGGACTGAGAGGACTTCCATGTCGAGCAACACCCTGACCGCCGCGGAGGCGAGCGGGCCGCACAAGCCGGCCGCCGGCTTCGAGGGCGACCGGCAGGACAACTCCCTGGGCGGCGCCGTCCGCGGCTACGTGAACAAGCTGCGGGCCGGTGACCTCGGCGCGCTGCCGGCCATCCTGGGCATCGTCGTCCTGGGGATCCTGTTCACCGTGCTGCGGCCGGACACGTTCCTGACGCCGATCAACCTGGCCAACCTGCTCACCCAGGCCATCCCGATCACGGTGCTGGCGATGGGCCTGGTCTTCGTCCTGCTGCTGGGCGAGATCGACCTCTCCGCCGGCGTCGTGAGCGGTGTCTGCGCCGCCGTCCTCGCCCAGCTGCTGGTGCAGGCGGACGTGGCCTGGTACGTCGCCGTGCTGGCCGCGGTCGCGGTCGGCGCGCTCATCGGGCTGTTCACCGGCAGCCTCGTCGGCATCGTCGGGATCCCGTCCTTCGTGGTCACCCTGGCGCTGTTCCTGGGCTGGCAGGGCGTCACCCTCTGGCTGATCGGCCAGGGTGGGACCGTGCCCGTCCGGGACGAGGTCATCGTCGGCCTGATCAACCAGAACCTCCCGGTCGTGTGGGGCTGGGTGCTGGCGATCGGGGTCGTGGTGGTCTACGCCGTCGCCGAGCTGTGGCGGTGGCGCAGCCAGCGGGCGCGGGGGCTGGCGCACCAGTCGCTGATCGTCGTCCTGCTCCGCGTCGCGGTCATCTCGGCGGTCGTGCTGGCGGCGACGGCGATCCTCAGCGTCGACCGGGCGCTGGCCGCCGCGATCGACCTGCAGGGCATCCCCTACGCGGTGCCGATCGTCATCGTGCTCCTGCTGCTGCTCACCTTCGTGCTGAGCCGCACCAGCTACGGCCGGCACATCTACGCGGTCGGGGGGAACGCGGAGGCGGCGCGGCGCGCGGGTATCAACGTCACCCGCATCCGGGTGAGCGTCTTCGTCCTGTCCTCCAGCCTGGCGGCGCTCAGCGGCATCTTCGCCGTCTCCCGGCTCAGCTCGGTCACCCCGGACGCCGGTGCCGGGAACACCCTGCTCTACGCGGTGGGGGCCGCGGTGATCGGTGGCACCAGCCTCTTCGGTGGGCGTGGCCGGGCCCGGGACGCCGTCCTGGGTGGGCTCGTCATCGCGATCATCGCCAACGGGCTCGGGCTGCTGGGGGTGGCCGCGTACCTCAACTTCATCATCACCGGCGGGGTGCTCCTGCTCGCCGCGGGCGTCGACGCGCTCGCCCGCCGACGGGCCGCCACGGCCCGACGATGACCCCTGCCGCCCGCCGTGCTCAGCGCCGGCGGGCGGCAGGTGACCACGCCGGCGCCGGCGTCGTCCGCACCCCGCGGGCGGCGCCGGCGTCGTCGTTCGTCCTCCTGACCCCGGCGCAGGGACCTGCCCTCCTGCGGCCCCGGCGCAGGGACCCACCGCGAGCGTGCGAGCGGTGGGGGGCGTCGGGGTCCTTCCTCAGGCGCGGGTGATCGCGTCGGCGAGCAGGTCGCGGGTGAGCTCGATCTGCCACTCGCGGGCGCCGCCGGCCCGCAGCGCATCCGCCACGGCGCCGGGCTCCCGAGGCTCCGGCGGGCTCCACATCAGCCGGCGCACCAGGTCGGGGGAGAGGATGTTCTCCACCGGCACGGCATGCTTCTCCGACAGCTCGGCGAGCCCTGCGCGGACCACCTGCAGCCGGGCGGCGGCCGCCGGATCGCGGTCGGCCCACCGGTTCACCGGCGGTGGCCCGTCACCGGGCCTGCTGTGCGGCGGCAGCTCGTCCTCCGGCAGCGCCTTGCCGCGGGCCAGCGCGTTGTACCAGTGCGCCACCAGCCGGCGGTTGGCCCGGCCGCGGAACACCGGCAGCTCCAGCAGGGCGCCCTCGTTCTTCGGGTCGGCCTGGACGGCGGCGACCATCGCCGAGTCGGGCAGCACCCGGCCGGGCGCGACGTCCCGCTTGCGGGCCAGCTCGTCGCGCGCCTCCCAGATGGCCTTGAGCATGCCGAGCTGGCGCCGGCTGCGCAGGCCGTGCACGCCCGAGGTGCGGCGCCACGGGTCCTGCCGGGGCGCCGGCGGGCCGGCGGCGAGGATCGCCTCGAACTCCTGCCGCGCCCACTCGGTCTTGCCCTGCTCCTCGAGGATGGCGGCCAGCGCGTCCCGCAGGTCGACCAGCACCTCCACGTCGAGCGCGGCGTAGACCAGCCACTCCTCGGGGAGCGGGCGGGTGCTCCAGTCGGCGGCGGAGTGCCCCTTCTGCAGCGAGAAGCCGAGCAGCGACTCGACCACGGCGCCGAGCCCGACCCGGGGCAGTCCCGCGAGGCGGGCGGCCAGCTCGGTGTCGAAGATTCGGCCGGGGACCAGACCGATCTCGGCCAGGCAGGGCAGGTCCTGGTTCGCCGCGTGCAGCACCCACTCGGCGTCGGCGATCGCCTCCTGCAGCACCGACAGGTCGGGCAGGGGGATCGGGTCGAGCAGGCCGGTGCCCGACCCGTCGCGGCGCAGCTGCACCAGGTAGGCCCGCTGCCCGTAGCGGTAGCCGGAGGCCCGCTCGGCGTCGACGGCGACGGGGCCGCGACCCGCGCGCAGTGCTTCGGCGTACTCCACCAGCTGGGTGGAGGTCTCGATGACCGGCGGCAGCCCGTCGCGGGGGGTCAGCAGCGGGGTCGGTTCGGGGGCCGCAGCGGCCGCCGGGTCCTCCGGTGGCTGGGGGGTGGGCTCGGTGCTCAGTTGCCGTCCACCTTCTCGCCGCTCCTCGTCTGTCGGTCACCGGCGCCCGGGCCGGGGTCCACCGCGGCCGACCGCGCCGATCCTGGGGAGGAGCACCGGCGCAACGGGCTCCGCGCCGCTGTGCCGCACCGATGTTAGAGAGTCTCGCTACCGACCCGGTCGGAGGGACCCAGCAGCCGGACACCGGGCGGCGGGAGCCCGGCGGCGTTGCCGAGCACCTCCAGCCAGGCCAGCAGGTGCCGGTCCAGGTCAGCGCCGTCGGCCGTCCAGGAGGCGCGGATCTCGACGTCGACGGAGTGCTCGGGCCCGGCCAGCTCGCCGAACCGGGTCGAGGCGGTGCGGGTGACGGTGCCGCCGACGGTGTGGTGCGCCGCGCCGGAGTCCGACAGCGCGTCGGTGAGCCAGCTCCACGCCACCTCGGAGAACATCGCGTCGTCGACCAGCTGCTCGTCGGTGGCGGCGGAGAGGTAGCCGACGCAGCGCGTGGTGCCGTGCCACGCCTCGTGGCCCTCCGGGTCGAACAGCACGATGAACCGCGCGCTGGCGATCTCCAGGTCGTCCTCGTCGTCCCCGGCGTCGGGGTCGGGCACCCGGGCACCGATCGCGTAGGCGAAGGGGGCCAGCCGCTGCGGGGCGGGGATGCGGCCCAGTTCGATCTCCGGGCGGACGCGCACCACGGCCAGCGACTCCAGGGCGGCGCGGAAGGCGGCCGGGACGGCGTCGTCCCGGCTCCCGTCCCCGGCTTCAGCCCGGTTGCGCGGCTCCACGTCCGCAGAGTAGGCCCGGAGGCGGCGCGGCGGCGCCGACGCGCCGCAGGCCCGCAGGACGCGGCGGACCGGTGCCGCCCGGCCGTCTGGGAGGATCGGCGGTCGTGAGTCCCGCTCCCGCGTCGGCGTCCCCGGCCGATTCCGACCTCGTCCGTGCCGCTCGCGGCCTCCCGGTGAGCCGCACGCCCGTCTGGTTCATGCGCCAGGCCGGGCGCTCGCTGCCGGAGTACCGGGCCCTGCGCGCCGGCACGGCGATGCTGGCGGCCTGCCAGGATCCCGACCTGGTCACCGAGATCACCCTGCAGCCGGTCCGCCGTCACGGGGTGGACGCCGCCATCCTCTTCTCCGACATCGTGCTGCCGCTGGTCGTCGCCGGTGTGGACATCGAGATCAAGCCGGGCATCGGGCCGGTGGTCGCCGACCCGGTGCGCACCGTCGCCGACGTCGACGCGCTGCCCGACCTGGCGCCCGAGCAGCTCGGCTTCCTCCAGACGGCGGTGCGCTCGCTGGTCGCGGAGCTCGGTCCCACGCCGCTCATCGGCTTCGCCGGGGCGCCGTTCACCCTGGCCACGTACCTGATCGAGGGCGGTCCCTCCAAGGAGCACGCCCGCACGAAGGCGTTCATGTACGCCGAGCCGGAGGCGTGGAGCCGGTTGCTGCAGCGGCTCTCGGCGTCGGCGGCGACCTTCCTGCGCGCCCAGGTGGACGCCGGGGCGTCGGCGGTGCAGCTCTTCGACTCCTGGGCCGGCGTGCTGTCGGCCGCCGACTACGCCGAGCGGGTGCTGCCGCACTCGCGCGCGGCGTTCGACGGGCTGGGGGAGCGGGACGTCCCCCGGATCCACTTCGGGGTGGGCACCGGGGAGCTGCTGCCGCTCATCGGCGAGGCCGGGGCCGACGTCGTGGGGGTCGACTGGCGGGTGCCGCTGGACGAGGCCGTGCGGCGCGTGGGCCCCGACCGCTCCCTGCAGGGCAACCTGGACCCGGCGGTCCTGCTGGCCGACCGGGCGACGGTCGACCGGGAGGTGCGCCGGGTCGTGCGGCAGGCGGAGGCCGCCCGCGGCCACATCTTCAACCTCGGGCACGGGGTGCTGCCCGAGACCGACCCGGACGTGCTCACCCACGTCGTCGAGCTCGTCCACGAGCTGACCACGCGATGACCCGGTCCCGGCTCGTCGTCGTGGGGGCCGGCATCACCGGGCTGGCCGCAGCCTTCGAGTGGCGCCGCAGGCGTCCCGACGACGAGATCGTCGTGCTCGAGGCCGGTGACCGGATCGGCGGGAAGCTGCACCGCATCGAGCTGGCCGGGCACTGGTACGACACCGGGCCCGAGGCGATGCTGGCCCGCGTGCCCGAGGCGATCGGCCTGGTCGAGGCCCTCGGGCTGGGGGACCGGCTCGTCGCGCCGGCCACCACCCAGGCGTCGGTCGTGCTGCCCGACGGCCGCTTCCCGCTCCCGGCCGGCACCGTGCTCGGCGTGCCGGCGTCGGCGGACGGGCTCGACGGCGTCCTCTCGCCCGCGGGCGTCGCCCGGGTGCGGGCCGAGGTGGAGCTGCCGCCGCTCGCCGTGGACGGCGACGTCGCGGTCGGCGGGCTGCTGCGCGAGCGGCTCGGCGACGAGGTGGTCGACCGGCTGGTCGAGCCGCTGCTGGGCGGTGTCTACGCCGGTCGGGCCGACGAGCTCTCCCTGCAGGCGACCATGCCGGCGCTGTTCGCCCACCTGCCGGGCGCGGAGTCGATGCTGGCCGCGGCCGCGGCCGCCCGGGAGGCGGGGAACCGGAGCCGGGGCGACGCCGACGGCCCCGTGTTCCAGACGGTCGACGAGGGCATCGGCGCGCTGCCCGCGGCGCTGGTGGCAGCGGCCCGGGCCGAGGTCCGGCTGCGCACCCCCGCGCACGGGATCCGGCGGACGCCCGCGGGGTTCGAGGTGTCGGTCGGCCCGGCGGGTGCGCCGGAGGTGCTGCGCGCCGACGCCGTGCTGGTGACCGCTCCCGCCGGCAAGGCGGCCCGGCTGCTCGCCGACGTCGCCCCCGGGGCGGTGCAGCCGCTGCTGGGCATCCCGTACGCCTCGATGGCCGTGGTCGCCATGGCCTTCCCCGCGCAGCCCGTCGACGCCGGCAGCGGGCTGCTCGTGCCGCCGGTCACCGGGCGGCTGGTCAAGGGCGTCACGGTCTCCTCGGCCAAGTGGCCGCACCTGGGCGGGGACGTGCTCCTGGTGCGCTCGTCGGTGGGCCGGTTCCGCGACGAGGGCGAACTGCAGCGTGGCGACGACGACCTGGCCGCCGCGGTGGTGGCCGACGTCGCCGATCTGCTGGGGCTCTCCCGCCCGGAGCCGCTGGAGACCGCCGTCGTCCGCTGGGGCGGTGGCCTGCCGCAGTACCTGGTCGGGCACCAGGCGCGCGTGGACGCCGCCCGCGCGGCCGTCGCGGAGGTCCCGGGACTGGGCATCGCGGGGGCCGCGTTCGGCGGGGTGGGCATCCCCGCGTGCATCCGCGACGCCCACCGGGCACTCGACGCGCTGACCTGATGCCCCGTCCCGCCCGTGGTGCGGACCACGGCCGACCGGGGCATCACCGGTGCCGCCGCGGCGTTGGAAGTCCGGTGAGCACGATCCACCGCCACGACCAGTTCCCCGTCACCCCCGTCCGCTGCCTGCGCCACCACGTGTGGATGGCCGCCTGCCCCGACTGCCGCGACGCCCACCGCACGCCCGCCCACCGCACACCCGGCGCGCGCACGCCCGCTCCCCGGCGCGGTGCCGCGACCGCGGAGGAGGCCACCGGCTGAGCCTCCGGTTGCCGGGGCCGCCGTCGCAGCACAGGGTCGGAGCATGACCGGCACCTTCGTCCGTGGCCTGGCGGCCGGTGCTCTGGGCACCGTCGTCCTCGACGCCGTCAACTACCTCGACATGGCTGCGCGCGGGCGCCCGGCGAGCACGGTGCCCGAGCGCTTGGTCGATGCCGTCGCCGCACGGGCGGGACGGGAGATCCCCGGCCGCGGCGCCGCCCGCGACGCCCGGCGGACCGCGCTCGGCGCGCTCGCCGGCACCGTGAACGGCCTGGGCGTGGGTGTCCTGGCCAGCACCGTCCGGTCCCTGGGGGTGCGGTTCTCCGCCCCGGTCGGAGCGGCGCTGGCCGGGGCGGCGTCGGCGGCGGTCACCGACGGCGCGGTGGCCGCCCTGGGCGTGGGCGATCCGCGTACCTGGTCGGGTGCGGACTGGATGGCCGACGCGGTTCCGCACCTCGCGTACGGCAGCGCGGTGCAGGCGGTGCTGGAGGCGGTGCCCACGCCGAGCGAGCGGACGGCTCCGCGCGCCCCGGCAAGGCCGGGCCTGGTCCTGCGTGCGGCGGTGCTCGGGCTGGCCGCCGGGAGCCGCAGCTCGCTCGGCTTCGCGGCGCCGGTGCTGACCGCTCCGGCCAGCCGCGGGGCCGTCGGCCGGATGTCCAGCGCGAAGAAGGCCTTCGCGGCGGCCGGGGTGCTGGTCGAGGTGGTCGCCGACAAGCAGTCGGGCATCCCGCCGCGCACGGAGCCGGCGGCGCTGGTGCCGCGGCTGTTCGCCGGTGCCGAGGGCGCGTGGCGACTGGCGGCGCGGGAGCTGGCGAACGGCGCCCTCCCCGTGGTGGCGGGGGCCGCCGGCACGCTGGCCGGCTCGTTCGGCGGCCTGGCCTGGCGGCGGTGGGCGGCGGAGCGGATGCCCGACACCCAGGCGGCCTTGGTCGAGGACGGCGTCGCGCTGGCGCTGGCCGCGCTCGCCTGCCTGCCGGGACGCACCCGCCGGCACCTGTCGGTGATCCCGAGCACCTGAGCCGCCCGGTCCTCGCGTCGTCCGCGGCGCGGAGGAAGATGGGGGCATGAGCGAGCAGCAGGTGGACGAGCGGAGCACCGGCAAGCGGGCCAACGAGCTCAACGCCACCATCCGGTACACGATGTGGTCGGTGTTCCGGCTGGCGCAGCCCTTCGGCGACGAGCAGCGGTCCGCCGCCGCCGACGAGGCCACCGCGCTGGTCGAGGAGCTGGCCGGCAAGGACGTCGTCGTCCGCGGCACCTACGACGTGAGCGGGCTGCGGGCCGACGCCGACCTCATGGTCTGGTGGCACTCCTCGTCGGCCGAGGCGCTGCAGGACGCCTACACCCGCCTGCGCCGCACCGCCCTGGGCCGGCGCCTGGAGCCGGTGTGGTCGCAGATGGCGCTGCACCGGCCGGCGGAGTTCAACCGCAGCCACATCCCGGCCTTCCTGGCCGACGAGGAGCCGCGGCGGTTCGTCTGCGTCTACCCGTTCGTGCGGTCCTACGAGTGGTACCTGCTGCCCGACGAGGAGCGGCGGGACATGCTGAAGGAGCACGGCATGCAGGCCCGCCCCTACCCCGACGTGCGGGCCAACACGGTGGCCTCGTTCGGGCTGGGCGACTACGAGTGGATGCTCGCCTTCGAGGCCGACGAGCTGCACCGCATCGTCGACCTGATGCGCGACCTGCGGGCCAGCCGCGCCCGGCGGCACGTGCGCGAGGAGGTGCCGTTCTACACCGGCACCCGCAAGCCGGTCGCCGAGCTGGTCCGCGACCTCGCGTAGTGAGCCCGGCGGTCGGCGTCGCGGGGGCCGGAGGCCTCCCGACGCCGACCGCGGAACAGCTCAGCGCAGCCCGGCCGCGGCACCTGGTCGCGGTGTGATCCGGAGGATCGCCGTGTCAGAGCACGGCTCCTGGCCGCGGTGTGGTCCGGAGGATCACGATGTCGTAGCGGGCTGCAACCTGATGCTCACCGAGTTGATGCAGTAGCGGTCGCCGGTCGGCGTCTGCGGGGCGTCGTCGAACAGGTGGCCCAGGTGGCTGTGGCACGTCGCGCACAGCACCTCGGTGCGGATCATGCCGAAGCTTCGGTCCTCGCGGAGGATGACGTTGTCCTCGGCGGAGGCCTCGTAGAACGACGGCCAGCCGCAGTGCGAGTCGAACTTGGTCTCCGAGCGGAACAGCTCGGCGCCGCACGCGCGGCACTCGTAGACGCCGACGGTCTTGGTGTCGACGTACTCACCGGTCCAGGCGCGCTCGGTGCCGGCCTGGCGGAGCACCGCGTACTCCTCCGGGGACAGCTGCGCCCGCCACTCCTCATCGGTCTTGGTGACCTGGGGCTTCTCGGGGGAGGTCGTCATGCCAGGTCGAACGAGCCGCGCCGCAGCACCATTCCCGGTGCTCAGCGGCCCAGGCCGGCGTCGCGGGCGCGCACGATCGCCTGCGCCCGGTCGGTGACCTGCAGCTTGCTCAGCACGTTCGACACGTTGTTGCGCACCGTCTTGGGGGAGAGGTAGAGCGCGGCCGCGATCTGCGCGTTGGACCGCCCGGCGGCGACCAGGTCGAGCACCTCCCGCTCGCGGGCGGTCAGCTGGGGGAACGCCGATCCGGGGCCGGCCGGCCCGGCGGCGAAGAAGTCGGTGATCCGCCGGGCCAGCGCCGCCCCGAACACGGCGCCGCCGGAGGCCACCGTGGTCACCGCCCGCACGACCTCCTCCTGGTCGGCGCCCTTGAGCAGGTAACCGCGGGCCCCGGCGCGGACGGCGGCGAACACGGTGCCGTCGTCCTCGCTCATGGTCAGCACGACGACGCCGACCGACGGCGACTCGGTGGTGATCCGGCGGGTGGCCTCGATGCCGTCCAGCCGCGGCATCTGCACGTCCATGACCACGACGTCGGGCTGCTCCTCGCGGGCCAGCGCGACCGCGTCGATGCCGTCGGCGGCGGTGCCCACGACGAGCAGTCCCGGCACCGAGCCCAGCAGCATCGCCAGGCCGTCGCGGTACACCGGGTGGTCGTCGACCACCACCACCCGCAGGGGCTCCTCGGACGAGGTCATCACCGGGTCCTCTCCACGGGCAGGATCGCCCGCACCACCGTGCCGCCCTCGTCGGGGCACTCCACCGTGCACCGGCCGCCCAGTTCCGCGGCCCGCTCCCGCAGCGATACCAGGCCGACGCCCGCGGGTGCCGCAGGATCGATCCCGGCCCCGTCGTCGGCGACCCGGAGGACCAGCGCCCCGTCGTCGTCACGGTGCAGCGAGACGGTGGCGGAACCGGCCCGGGAGTGCTTCGCCACGTTGGCCAGCGCCTCGGAGGCGATCCGGTAGGCGGCGACCTCCACGGCGGCCGGCAGCTCGTCGGCACCGGGACCGGCGGTGACCGAGACGGCGACCCGTGGCGCGAGGAGCCGATCCGCCTGCTGCCGTACGGCACCGGCCAGGCCGAGGTCGTCCAGCGCCGGCGGCCGCAGGTCGTGCACCAGCCGGCGGACGTCGGCCAGGGCGCCGGCGACGTCGTCCCTGACCGCGCGCAGCAGCCGGTCGCCGTCCTCCGCGCGCCCCGCGGAGGTCAGGTTGCGGGCGGTGTCGATGCGGAGGACCACGGCGCCGAGGCTGGGGCCCAGCCCGTCGTGCAGATCCCGGCGCAGCCGGCGCCGTTCCTCCTCGCGGGCGGCCACCAGCTCTTCCCGGCTCCGCTGCAGCTGGGCGGCGAGCGAGCTGGCCCGGGCGGCGGCCGCAGCCTGGCGCACGACGTCGGCCAGCAGCCCCTCGTCGCGGGTGACCAGGTGCGCCCGGACGCCGTCCCTGGGCAGGAGGAGCCGGCCGACCTCCTCGCCGCGGTAGGCGATCGGGAGGGACTGGACCGCCGCCGGGCGCCGGCCGTGCTCGGCCACCAGCCGCTCGCCCCCGGCGTGCTCGACCTCGACGCCGACGTAGGGCGACCGGAACGCCTCCGCGACCGCCGCCGCGATCGCCACGAGCTGCGCCTCGACGCCGTCGGACCGCTCCAGCCGGGCCGCGAGCTGGGAGACCACCCGGTAGGGATCGTCCCGCTCCCCGAGGACCCAACGCCGGACGAGGCGCCACAACGGGGCCCGGAGGGGCACGTAGACGGCGGCGACGAGCAGCAGCGTCAGCAGCGTGGCATCGCGCTCGCCGAACCGGTCGCCGAGCAGCGCGCCGGCTCCGGCCAGCACGGCCAGGTCGAGGAGGACCACGCCGATCCCGAGCACGCCGTAGACGACGGTGCCGCCGAGCAGCCGGTCGATGTCGACCGCCCGCGGGCGCAGGATGCCGAGGGTGACCGCCGTCCCGGTCAGCGCGACGGCGACGGAGAGCGCCGCGGTGCTCGTCCCGCCGGGCAGGAGCAGCGTGGACAGCATCACGAGCACGTCGACGACGGCCGCCCAGAGCAGCCACCGCATCCGGCGGCGCTGCTCGCCGTGGGCCCTCCGGTACCGCGCGACGACCGCGGCGGCCGGCACGGCGACGCCCAGCAGCGCGAGCGGGAAGGCGATCCGGAGCAGCGGTTGCGCGACGTCCGGCGGGATCGGCAGGGTCGTGAGGTCCAGGTCGAGCCCGGCGTAGACGTCGGGCGTGCCGGTGCCCTCCCGGGAGTAGGCCACCTCGGAGGGGACGACGAGCAGCAGCGCCGGCAGCAGCGCGCTGGACACGAGGCTCGCCACGGCCAGGCGGCGCAGCCGGCCGGTGGGCAGCCGGCCGTCGGGGTAGAGCAGCAGGAGCAGCGGCAGGCCCAGCAGCAGGAAGGCGCCGAGCCGCTCCACGGTCCACGAGGCGAGGCTGGCACCGGGGAGGGGAGGGTCGCTGCGCAGCGCGTAGGTGAGCCACGACTCGGCCAGACCGTCCGTGGCCCAGAGCACCGCCGTCCCGGTGACCACCCACGAGAGCGCGTTGCGCGGGACCCGGGTGAGCAGCAGCCACGCGGGGCCGGCGAGGGCGAGCCCCGGCAGCGCGACGACCCAGCCGAGCTCGGCGCCGGGGCGGGCGGCCCGCGCGACCTCCGGGGTGACCGCGTCGAGGACTGCTGCCGCGGCCGTCGAGCCGAACACCACCGCGACGACGAGCCAGGCGGCGACCCGCGGGCGGCGGCGCGCTGGGGAGGGGGCGACGTCGCCCGCCGGGGTCCCCGCGTCGGTGGACTCGGCCACCGGGATCCTCGCCTGCACGCGCAGATACTGGCCGTCCGGTGTCCCGGACGTCACGAGGCCGGTGTCCCGTATTTCTCGGGACACGCTCCGGGACCGAATCGGGGGCGCGCGGCCCTGGGTGCCCGGGACGCCGCCCCGAGACGGTTCTCCCAGGCGGTGCACAGGGCACCGCACGAGACCACGGGAGACGAGATGTCCCTCAGCACCACCCCCGCCCCGGCCCGCACGGACCTCGACGCGCCCGCCGGCGGCGTCCCCGGCGCCTCCGCGAGCCTGGTCCGACGCGCCGGGATCGCCCTCTCCGCCGGCGCCGGGAGCTGGGCGGTCGCCTGCGCGTTCCTGGGTACGACGCCACCCGCCGGCACCTGGCAGGCCACCGTCGTCAACCTGGCCGCGGTCGCCTTCCAGATCGGCCTGGTGCTCCTCGTGACCGTGCAGATGCGGACCGGTGCGATCGGCACCGGCCGCCTGGCCCGGCGGATCCTGCACGTCGAGCACGGCCTGCTCGCGGTAGCGATCGTGTCCTCGCTCATGTGGGCGCTGACGCCCGGGCTGTACGACACCGGGTTCTTCTTCGCGATCGACCTCTTCTGGCCGCTGTCCATGCTGGGCATGGCCGCGCTCGGGGTCCGCATCGCGATCGCCGGCCGCTGGACGGGCGTCGCCCGCTTCTGGCCGATGGTCGCCGAGAGCTGGGCGCCGGTCACCGTCCCGACCGCCTTCCTGCTGCCGGCGATCACCCAGTACGTGGGTGCCGCGCACCTGCTGATCGGGTACGTCGCCCTGGGCGTCATCCTCGCCACCCGGCCACACCTCACCGGCGCCCGCGCCTGAACCGCCGACGGCGCCCCGCCCCTCCGGGGAGGCGGGGCGCCGTCGCGTCCGGGGCCGGGAGAGACTGGGGGAGTGACTTCCGCGCCCCCACCGCCCGACGGCGCCCTGCCCGACGTCTGGTTCACCCGTGACCTGCCCGTGCTCCGGGCGATCGCCCGGCTGGTCGACGAGCCCAAGCACGGCGGCGCGCCGTACCTGCTCGGCTCCGTCGTGCCGGGGAGCGGGCTGCCCAAGGCGGAGGTCATCGCCGCGGCGAAGGCGCTGGCGTCCGCGGGGTACATCGAGCCGCTGACCAACCACGCCGGCGACATCGTGCGCATCACGGCGATCTCGGCGGAGGCCCGGCGGCTGGCCGGGCTCTGGCCGACCCCCCAGGGGGAGTGGGAACGGCTGCTCGAGCAGCTCGCTACCCGGGCGGAGAACGCCCCGACCGAGCTGGAGCGGCAGCGCTGGCGGGCCTTCGCCGACGCGGCGGCCGCGGTCGGCGAGCACGACGGGGCCCTGCTCATGTCCGCGCTCATCGGTGGGTACGTGCCGCGGGCCCGCTGACCGGCGGCCCGGCCCACGAACGACAGCGCCCCCCGCCCGGAGAACCGGGCGGGGGGCGCTGTGCTGATCAGACGATCAGAGCGGGGTGACGTTCGCAGCCTGCGGGCCCTTCTGGCCCTGCTCGATGTCGAACGCGATCCGCTGGCCTTCATCGAGCGAGCGGTACCCGCTGGACTGGATGGCCGAGTAGTGGACGAAGACGTCCGGTCCGCCGCCGTCCGGGGTGGCGAAGCCGAACCCCTTCTCCGCGTTGAACCACTTGACAGTTCCTTCGGGCATTGCTCGCTCCTAGCTGAGGTGGTACATCGGGGTCCTGCCATAGCGCGGGGCCTTCCCGACGTCCTCACCCTAGCCGTCGATCGGGGGATGAGGACACCGGTGCCGCAGAACTGTGACCTGGGACTCTTCTCCGGGCCGGTCGTGAGGGCACCCGGGCCTCAGAGCAGGTGGCCGGGCTCCTCCGGGAACGCGGGGGCCACCCGGCGTCCGCGGCGGCTCCACGCCGGCCCGTAGGCGCCCACCGAGTACGGGCTGCGCGCGGAGGTGGCGGCCGGCAGGGCGAGGGGCTCGGCGCGCCACGAGCGGACGCCGAGCGGCCGGTCGACGAGGAACGCCGGAGGCGCCGGGGGGTGCAGCCGCGCGGCCACCACCGGGGCCCAGCGGCGCAGCCCCAGCTGCCCGGCCAGCAGCACGGCGAGGACGATCGAGACGGTGAGGAACGCGTCGGTGACCGCGGTCGCCACGTCGAGGGCGGTGATCCGGGCCCAGCCGACGCTCTCCAGCTGGTGACCGACGATCTCCACGACGACGTACAGCACGCCGTACGCCAGCAACCAGATCCTCACCCGTGCTCCTCCGCCGTGGTCGACACCTGCATCGACCACCGCTACCCCCGGCTGGAGCGCCCGGAGCCGCCCGGGGGCCGGCGCTCACCCGTTGGGGGGACGGGCGCCGCCCCCGCGGCGGAGCAGGCCGGCGACGTGGTCGCGCAGCGCGGCGACCGGGCGGTCTTGCGGCTTTCCTGCGGTTCTCTCGGCGCCGCCGTGCGGCTGCTCCCCGACGGTGGGACCTGCCGGACGGATCCGGCGCACCACCGATCCAGGAGAACCGCCATGCACCCGCTCGTCGCCTCGCCCGTGTCCTCCCGCGTCGCCGCCCCGAGCGGCGCCGTCTTCCTCCGCGACGTCGACGACCTGCACGACGCCGACCTGGACCTGGTCCTCGCCGACCGGCTGGCCGAGTCCGCCGACGCGCTGCGCGCCGCGGTGACCGCCGCCCAGCTGGCGCAGGAGATCTCCCAGCGGGGCCCGCTGCCGGTGCACGCCCTGGGCCCGGCCGCGCACCGGCTGGCCGGCTGACCGGGCGGGCGCACGCTCACCGGCTCCGGTCAGCCGACCGGGGCAGGACGGGGCGTGGCCGCCAGGACGACGTGGCGGGCCCCGCCGCCCGGACGGGCGCACCGCCCGCCATCGGCGGGCGGTGCGCAGTGGTCAGGAACGGCCGGTCCGCGGCGGCTGGTAGGCCCGCGGCAGCCGGAACCCGCGCTCCGCGAGGATCTCGCGCAGCAGGTCGGGCCGGTCGGTGATCAGCCCGTCCACCCCGATGCCGATGAGGTGTTCCATGGTGGGGCGGTCGTTGACCGTCCACGGGACGACGTCCATGCCGGCGGCGTGCGCGGCGTCGACGAGCTCCGGCGTGGTGAACGGCACGTACCCCGCGTCGGCGACCGAGCCGCCCTGCGGCGTGCCGTGCACGGGGGAGACCGCGTCGGCACCGAAGGAGGCGGCCGCGACGACGTAGGCCTCCTGCAGGGAACGACCCTCGGTCATGAAGTCGTCGATGTCGATGCCGCCGAGCCACGGGGAGGCGCCCGGCTGGCCGGCCTGCAGGAACTGCTGACCGTTGGTGAGCGCGACCACCGGCAGCTTCGGCGCGACCTCCTGCATCCGCATCAACGCGCCCCAGTCGAAGGACTGGATGGTCACGTGGCGGGCGACCTTCGCCCGCATCACGAGGTCGGCGACCACCTGGACGAACTGCTCGCGGGGCGCCGTCTCGTGCGGTGCTCCCGCCTCCACCTTCGTCTCGATGTTGAACGTCACCTGCCGGGCCTTGTAGGCCCGGACGAGGTCGAACACCTCGGACAGCAGGGGCATCGGCTCGCCCGGCGCCAGCTCCTGCTCCGGATGGGCGGGGTGGCGCTGCGACCCGCAGTCCAGCGTGCGCACCTGCGCCAGGGTCAGCGTGTGGACGTAGTCGCCGACGTAGGGGAACTCGGGGTCGCCCGGGGTGGCCGGCCCGGTGTCCTGGCACTTGGTGGCGGAGATCTGCCGGTCGTGGGTGACTACGGCCTGCTGGTCCTCGGTGATCTGGACGTCGAGCTCGAGCGTGCTGACCCCCAGTTCGAGGGCGTTGGCGAAGGCCGGGAGGGTGTTCTCCACGGTGAGCGCGAGGCCACCGCGGTGCGCCTGCAGGTCGAAGTCGCGCGGGGACTGGGCGGCGGCCGGGGCGGCGGTCGCCACGAGGGCCAGGAGGGCGGGGACGGCGGTCAGGGCCAGGAGGGGTCGTCGCGGGGACGACGGGAGGAGTGACATGGGGTGAGTCGACCGCACCACCGTGACCTCCTCGTGACCTCCAGGGGGCGACTCGCCGTGCACCGGCCCACCAGCAGGAGCGGGGCGCGGAGGCGCGCCGCGACGGCGGGCGGCCGAGGCCGCACGGACGCGTTCCCGGGAGGCGGCCGCGCTCGCGGCCGCCTCCCGGGAGCCGGTCAGGCCGGGGTCAGGTCTGTCTGGTGCAGGACGTTCCCGGCGACGTCGCGCAGCTGCACCGTCATCGTGCCGCTGCCCCCGTCGACGCGTACGTGGCCGACGAACTGCAGGCCGTCGCTGGGCGGCTGGTTCGGGCGGTCGGCGGCCCGGTTGAAGACGACCTGCGGGCCGAAGGTGGCGTCGAGCTCGTTCGGGCCGAAAGTGCCGGCGTGCAGCGGGCCGGACACGAACTCCCAGAACGGGTCGAAGTCGGTGAACGTCGCCCGTGCCGGGTCGTAGTGGTGTGCCGCGGTGTAGTGGACGTCGGCGGTGAACCAGACGACGTTGCGGACCCCGTGCCGCTTGAGGTCGGACAGCAGGCGGGCGATCTCCAGCTCCCGGCCCGCGGGCAGACCGGGGTCGCGGTTGGCGATGCCCTCGTGGTTCACCGGACCGTCCGGCACGACCAGGCCGATCGGCATGTCGGAGGCGATCACCTTCCACAGGGCCCGGGAGTTGCGGAGCTGCCGGGCGAGCTGGCCCAGCTGGCTGGTGCCGAAGACCCGGGCCTCGGGGCCACCCTGCGCCAGGTTGGGCGAGTTGGGGCCGCGGTAGGTGCGCAGGTCCAGGGTGAACACGTCCACCAGCGGGCCGTACGGCAGCACCCGGTCGATCCGCTTGCCGCCGATGGGCATGTACTCGAGGAACGCCCGCCGGCCGCGGGCGGCCAGCGTGTCGACGTCCTTGACCGTGTACCGCTCGTCGGTGAGCACCTCGCCCGGGTACCAGTTGTTGGTCACCTCGTGGTCGTCCCACTGGACCAGTTGCGGGACCTCCGCCGCGAAGCGCCGAACGTTGTCGTCGAGCAGGTTGTACCGGTACTGGCCGCGGTATTCGTCCAACGTCTCGGCGACCTTGCTCTTCTCCGGGGTGACCACGTTGCGCCAGACCGTGCCGTCGGGCAGGACGACGCGCTCCTCCAGCGGTCCGTCGGCGTACACGCTGTCGCCGGAGTGGATGAAGAAGTCCGGGGAGAGCCGGCGAACCGCCTCGAACCCGGTCATGCCGCCGGTGTCGGGGTTGATGCCCCACCCCTGGCCGGCGACGTCCCCGGACCAGGCGAAGCTCACGTCCCGGCGGTCGCCCGGGGCGGTGCGGAGCCGACCGGTCAGCGGCTCGCTGGTCTGCCCCGCGTCGTGCTCGGCGAAGCTGACCCGGTAGAACAGCTCGGTCCCGGCCGGCAGGCCGGAGAGGAGCACCTTGCCCGTGTGGTCGGTGTGCGGCCCGACGTCGACCGACCACCGGCCACGGGGCGTGCGGAAGTCCTCGGTCGCCGCCACCTCGACCACCATGCGCGCGGGGCGGTCGGTCTTGGACCAGACGACCGCCGAGCGCGCGGTGACGTCCCCGCTCTGCACGCCCCAGCGCACCTCCGGCCGCGACCGGGCCAGGCCCGGCGCGGCGAAGGCCCGGGGGGCGGGGCCCAGCACGGTGCCCGCCCCGATGCCGGCCCCGACCACGGCGGCGGCCTGCAGCAGGCGCCTCCGGGTCAGCGCGGCCTCGGCCGACGAGCCGTCCAGGGAACTCGATGATCCGGTCACGTGTGCCTCCTCGACGTGGGGTGTCCGGCGGACAGCGTCGTGTCCGGGGAGGACGCCGGGAGGACGGCATGGCGACCCGCGGAGGAGCATCCGGTGAACGCAGTGACCGCCGGCTCCGGGGAGGCGCTCGGGGATCAGTCCCCGGTGGGGGCGGTGCGGCGGGCGCGGCTGGGCTGCACCCTCATGGGCTCGCCCGGCATCTTCGGGTAGTCCGGTGGATAGGGCAGGTCGCCGAGGCCGTCGTCGGCGGCCTGGCGCTCGGCCAGCTCCAGCAGCGGTTCGATGCCGAAGGCGTGCTCGGCCAGCCCGGCGTGCTTGTCACCCACGGCCGCGAAGCGGGCCGGCATGCTCAGCACGTCGAAGTCGGCGGGGTGCACGTCGGGCAGCTCGTCCCAGTCGACCGGCGCGGAGACGGGGGCGTGCGGCCGGGGCCGGATCGAGTAGGCCGACGCGATCGTGCGGTCCCGGGCCATCTGGTTGTAGTCGATGAAGATCTTCTCGCCGCGCTCCTCCTTCCACCAGGACATCGTCACGCGGTCGGGGAGACGGCGTTCCAGCTCGCGGCCGAAGGCGATCACCGCCCGGCGGACGTCGGTGAAGGTCCAGCGCGGCTGGATGGGCACGTAGACGTGCACCCCGCGGCCGCCCGAGGTCTTCGGCCACCCCTCCATGCCGAACTCGTGCAGCAGCTCCCGCACGTGCGGCGCCACCCACACCGCGTCGGAGAAGTCGGTGCCCGGCTGGGGGTCGAGGTCGATGCGGATCTGGTTCGGCGACTCGACGTCGGTCTTGTCCACCGGCCAGGGGTGGAACGTGAGCGTGCCGAGGTTCGCGCACCACGCGACGACGGCGACCGAGTCCGGGGCGATCTCGTCCGCGGTGCGCCCGCTGGGGAAGGTGATGTGCGCGGTCGGCACCCAGTCCGGGGCGTTCTTGGGCACCCGCTTCTGGTAGAACGCGTCGCCGTGGGTGTCCGCCCGCGTGGCCATCTTCGCGTCGGGGGAGTAGCCGCCGGGCCAGCGCTCCAGCGTCGTCGGCCGGTCCTTCAGCGCGAAGAGGATCCCCTCGCCCACGGCGAGGAAGTACTGCACGACGTCGATCTTGCGGATCCCGCGATCGGGGAAGTAGGGCTTCTCCGGGTTGGACACCCGCACCTCGTGCCCGTCGACGTCGAGGACGACGGCGTCCTTGCTCGTGGCCATGCAGCTGCTCCGCTCGCTCCGGGGCCGACGAGTGTCACGCCGGACAGGTCAGCCCGTCCATGGGGGGCGCCAGGTCGATGAGGTAGGCGTTGATCGCCCCGGTGACGCAGTCGGTCTTGGGGTAGGCGGTGTGGCCCTGCCCCTCCCAGGTCAGCAGCACGCCGTTGTCGAGGTCCTCGGCGAGGTCGACGGCGCCGGCCAGCGGGGTCACCGGGTCACCGGCGTTCCCCGCGACGACGATCGGGTTGCTGCCCTCGGCGTCGCGCTCCGGAACCGGGGTGCGGTCGGCCTCCCACACCGAGCAGGTGAACAGCCCGGCGGCGGAACCGGCGCCGAAGAGCGGGTACCGCTCGCCCCACTCGGCGGCGAGCTGGCGGACCCGGCTCTCCTCCACCGTCTCCTCGGTGTCGGCGCAGTTGATGGCCACGTTGGCGTCGAGGAGGTTGGAGTACGACCCGTCCTCCAGCCGCCCGCTGTAGTCGTCGGCCAGCGAGAAGAGCGCCCGGGCGTCGCCGTCGCGGGCGGCGGCGAGGCCCTGCGCCAGCTGCGGCCACGACGCGGTGTCGTAGAGCGCCGCCTGCACCGCGGTGAGGACGACGCCGGGCGTGGCCTGGCGGGTCTCGCCCTCCTCGCTGCTCGGGATCGGCGCGGCCTGTGCCTGTGCGAGCAGGTCCTCGAGGAAGCGCCGGGGGTCGTCGCCCAGCGGGCAGCCGGCGATCAGGCCCCGGCAGTTCTCGGCGAAGGCGTCGAAGCCGGCCTCGAACCCGGCGGCGCTGGCCTCCGCCTCGGCGATGGCGTCGTCGTCGGGGTCGACCGCGGCGTCGAGGACCATGGCGCGCACCCGGTCGGGGTAGAGCTCGGCGTAGGTGGAGCCCAGCGTGGTGCCGTAGGAGTAGCCGAGGTAGTTGAGCTGCTCCTCGCCCAGGGCCTCGCGCAGCCGCTCCATGTCATGCGCGGTGTCCACGGTGTTGAACGTGCCGAGCGCCTCGCCGTACTCCTCGGCGCAGCCCTCGGCGATCTCGCGGGAGAGTGCGAAGACGCTGTCGAGCTGCTCGTCGGTGGTGGGGCGGGGCTCCGCGGCGATCGCGCGGTCCTTGAGCTCCTTCGGGATGCACTCGACGGGTGTGGACAGACCCACGCCGCGCGGGTCGAAGCCGACGACGTCGAAGCGGCGCAGCACGTCCTCGGGGAGGGTGAGCGCCAGCCCGATGGCGGCGTCCGCGCCGGAGCCGCCCGGTCCACCGGGGTTGACCATGAGGGAGCCGATGCGGTCGGTCTGCCCGGCCAGCACGGCGCGCACCAGGAAGAGCGGCAGCGTGGCGCCCCCGGGCTCGTCGTAGCTGATCGGCACGTCGGTGCGGCCGCACTCGAAGGCGATGTCGCGCTCGCTGCCGGGCAGGCCCTCGATCAGCGGCTCGATCTGCGCGTCGCAGTCGGTCCACTCGATCGGCGCCGCCTCGGGCTCGGCCGGGGCCGTGGTGGTCGCCGCCGGTTCCTCGGCGCTCTCCCCGAACGACGTGCAGCCGCTCAGCGTGAGGGGCAAGGCCAGCAGCAGGCCGGACGCGGCGGCCGGGAGGCCTCGGTGCAGACGCATGATCACGAGCATAGGGACCTTTCTGCCCCCCACCGCTCGCACGCTCGCGGCGGGCCCCAGCAGAAAGGCCGCCGCGGAGCACCGTCTCAGCCCTCCAGGACCTCGCCCAGGTCGTAGCGGACCGGCACCTCGAGCTGGTCGTACGTGCAGCTGCGGGGGTCGCGGTCGGGGCGCCAGCGGAGGAACTGACCGGTGTGACGGAGTCGACGGCCCTCGAGCTGGTCGTACTTGATCTCCACGACCAGCTCCGGCCGCAGCGGGACCCACGAGAGGTCCTTCTTCGCGTTCCACCGGCTCACCGCTCCGGGCATCCGCTGCTCGCCGTCGGCCTGCACCTGGGCGTTCGCCCAGTCCTGCCAGGGGTGGCCGTCGAGCGCCTCGGCGCGGTAGGGCGCGAGCTCCTCGACCAGCTCGGCCCGGCGCTTCATCGGGAAGGACGCCGCGACGCCGATGTGCTGCAGCTCGCCGCCGTCGTAGAGCCCGAGCAGCAGCGAGCCGACGATCGGCCCGCTCTTGTGCCAGCGGAAACCCGCGACGACGCAGTCCGCCGTCCGCACGTGCTTCACCTTGGTCATCAGCCGCTGGTCGGGGCCGTAGGGCAGGGCGGCCGACTTGGCGACGACGCCGTCCAGGCCGGCGCCCTCGAAGGTCTCGAACCAGCGCTCGGCGGTCGCGGGGTCGCGGGTGACGCCGGTCAGGTACACGGGCGCCCGGGCGCCGGCCAGCGCGGTCTCCAGCCGGGCCCGCCGGTCGGCGAACGGCGTCTCGAGCAGCGACTCGTCGCCCACGGCCAGCAGGTCGAACGCCACGAACGACGCCGGCGTCTGCTCGGCGAGCAGGGTGACGCGGGACTCGGCGGGGTGGATGCGCTGCAGCAGCGCCTCGAAGTGCAGCCGGTCGCCCCGCGGCACGATGATCTCGCCGTCGACGACGCAGCGCTCCGGCAGGTTGGCCTTGACCGCCGCCACGACGTCGGGGAAGTAGCGGGTGAGCGGGCGCTCGTTGCGGCTGCCCAGCTCCACCTCGTCGCCGTCGCGGAACACGATGCAGCGGAAGCCGTCCCACTTGGGCTCGTAGAACCAGTCGTCGCCGGTCGGCACCTTCGTCGCGGCCTTGGCCAGCATCGGCTTCACCGGCGGCTGCACGGGCAGATCCATGCCGGTCAGTCAAGCAGCACCACCGCACCGGCGGCGGCCGCGTCGCGGCGGTGGCCACGGCTAGCGCCAGGCGAAGACCGGCTGCTCGTAGTGGACGACCCGCTGCACCTCGCCGCGGCAGGCGATCCGGCAGAACTGGTGGACCACCGCCGCCGTGGGCGCGTGCACGTGGCCGCCCAGCAGCGGCAGCCGGATCACCGGCGCCTCGGACTCGGGGATGGTCTCGACGACCGGGTCGACGTCGAGGTCGGCCAGCGGCACCTCGTGGACGGCGGCCACCTCGCGTTCGGACCCGGTGAGGCGGTCGACCGGACCGGCCCAGCAGGCCACCGGCGTCATCACGTAGCCCGAGCGCGTCACGTAGTCGTCGAGCAGCCCGAGGACGGCCGAGGGCCCCAGGTCGAGCCCGACCTCCTCGCGCAGCTCGCGGAGGGCGCCCTCGACGGGGCCCTCACCGGCGTCGAGCCGCCCGCCGGGCAGCGCCCACTGACCCGCGTGCGCCCGCAGCCCCGCGGCGCGGCGGGTGATCACCAGGCAGGGAGCGCCGTCGCGGACGGTCACGCACACGGCGACGGCCGCCTGCTTCAGCTCGGGCCGCTCCGCGGCCACCCGCGGGAAGCCGGCGAGACGCCCGGCCATGCCGTCCCGGTCCAGCGGTTCCACGGGCTCTCCTCGTACCGGCTCGCGGGCCTCGTCCGTCGCCCCACCCTCGCACGCCACCTGCTGCGGTGCCGTCCACGGGAGCAGGATGGGGCCATGGCGACGATCCACCGGACGACGATGGTGCCGACCAAGCTCGAGCTGATCGGCGGGTGGCTGCCCCGCCAGCCCTGGTACCGCCCGCCGGGCGCGCCGCCGGCGCTGCGGCGCGCCGGGGGGTTCCGGCTGGACGACCCCGCGGGCGAGGTCGGGCTCGAGTTCATCGTGGTCGCCGACGGCCCCCCAGGGCGGGAGACGACCTACTTCGTGCCGCTGAGCTACCGCGGCGCACCCCTCGCCGGGGCGGAGGAGGGGCTGCTCGGCACGTCCGAGCACGGCGTCCTCGGCACGCGCTGGATCTACGACGCCGCGCACGACCCGGTCGCCGTCGCCCAGGTGCGGGCATTCGTCGCGGGGGCGGCCGAGGCGCAGCACCAGGACGACAGCGACACACCCGATCCCTCGGTGGCGCGCCGCTGGACCGGTGCCGGCGCGCCGGAGGCCACCGGCTCGGTCGAGTTCGTCCGGGTGCTGCAGCCCGGCGACGGCGCACCGGGGGAGGGCGCGGGCTCGATCGAGGCCGAGTGGACCGCGGCGGACGGCACCGTCGTGCGCGGGACCGTCGCCGTCGTCCGGGCGTGACCCCGGGCCGACGGTTCCTCCCTACGCGAGCGACGCGCCGTCCACGCCGTACCGGGTGAAGAGCATCCCGTCCTCCTCGAGCACCTGGCGCAGCGTCAACCGCACCGGTGCCGGCAGGGCTGCGTCGAGCAGCCGGGCCTCGCCGCCGACCAGCGCCGGTGACACCGACAGGTCCAGCTCGTCGACGACCCCGGCCGCCAGCGCGGTGCGCAGCAGCTGCGGGCCGCCCTCGCAGGTCACCTGCTCCAGCCCGCGCCCGGCGAGCGCCTCCAGGGCGGCGGGCAGGTCCACGTCGTCGTCGCCGCACACCAGCACCTCGACGCCGGCCGCGGCCAGGGCCGCGCGGCGGCCGGGGTCGGCCGCCGCGCAGGTGACCAGGACGGTCGGGCGGACGGCGTCGGCCACCAGCCTGCTCGCGGGGTCCAGCGACGCCCGCCGGGACACCACGGCGACCGGCATCGCGGGCGTGCGGCCGAGGGACTCCCGCAGCCGGCCGACCGGCGAGTCGGGCAGCACCGGCCGGTAGCCCTCGGTCGCCGCCGTGCCGTGCCCGACGAGGACGACGTCGGCGAGCGCGCGCAGCACGCGGAACACCCGGCGGTCGCCGGGCGATCCCAGGCCGGCGCTCACCCCGTCGACGGTGACGGCGCCGTCGAGCGAGGCGATG
This sequence comes from Blastococcus sp. SYSU DS0616, assembly GCF_054051015.1. Classification (NCBI taxonomy): domain Bacteria; kingdom Bacillati; phylum Actinomycetota; class Actinomycetes; order Geodermatophilales; family Geodermatophilaceae; genus Blastococcus; species Blastococcus sp. SYSU DS0616. The sequence goes on along the minus strand of NZ_JBJHAJ010000002.1, from coordinate 159,894 downwards.
AAGTCCATGCGCAGCCACCGCCCGGGCGGGCAGCGGTAGGCCTCGACGAGGCCGGCGTCGTCGAGCTCGGCCGGCTCGGGGAACAGCCGGCGCACGTCAGCGGGTGCCGAGCACGGCCGCGCTCTCCGGCGGGAGCGTCACCGTGCGTCCGTCGAGGTCCGGCAGCTCACCGGTCGCGAAGAGCACGTCACCGGCCGGCACGTCGAGGTCGATCTCCCGCGGCTGGTCCGCCAGGTTCGCCACCACCCGCAGGGAGCCCCGGTGCACGACCAGCCAGCGGTCGGCGTCGTCCCAGTTGACCTGCACGGCGGAGAGGTCGGCGTCCACCAGGTCCGGGTGCGCCCGGCGCAGGGCGAGCAGCGAGCGGTGCACGGCCAGCAGCCGGTCGTGGGGCTCCGCGCCCAGCTCCGACCAGTCCAGCTTCGACCGGGTGAAGGTCTCGGGGTCCTGCGGGTCGGGCACCTCGTCGGCGTCCCAGCCGTGCTCGGCGAACTCGCCCTTGCGCCCCTCCGCCGTCGCCCGGCCGATCTCGGGGTCGGTGTGGCTGGTGAAGAACTGCCACGGCGTGGCGGCGCCCCACTCCTCGCCCATGAACAGCATGGGGGTGAACGGGCTGGTCAGCACGAGCGTCGCACCGACGGCCAGCAGCCCGGGGGAGAGGGAGGCCGAGATCCGGTCGCCCACGGCACGGTTGCCGATCTGGTCGTGGTCCTGCAGATAGGTGACGAACTTCCAGCCCGGCAGCCGTGCGGTGTCCACCGGCCGGCCGTGGTGCCGGCGCCGGAAGCTCGACCACGCGCCGTCGTGGAAGAAGGCGCCGGTGAGGGTCTTGGCCAGGCCGCCCAGCCCGGCCTGCGCGAAGTCCCGGTAGTAGCCCTGGTCCTCGCCGGTCAGCGTGGCGTGCAGCGCGTGGTGGAAGTCGTCGCTCCACTGGGCGTGGATGCCCGTGCCGCCCGCCACCCGCGGGGTCACCATCCGGGGGTCGTTGAGGTCGCTCTCCGCGATCAGGGTCAGCGGCCGCCCGACGGCCGCCGAGAGGCGGTCCACCTCCTGCGCCATCTCCTCCAGGAGATGGGTGGCCCGCTCGTCGACCAGGGCGTGGACGGCGTCCAGCCGCAACCCGTCGACGTGCATGTCGCGCAGCCACATCAGCGCGTTGTCGAGGATGTAGCGGCGCACCTCGTCGGAGTCCGGCCCCGAGAGGTTGACCGATTCCCCCCAGGTGTTCGCGCCGCCCTCGCTGAAGATCGGCATGAACAGCGGCAGGTAGTTCCCCGACGGGCCGAGGTGGTTGTAGACGACGTCCTGGATCACGCCCAGGCCGCGCTGGTGGCAGGCGTCGACGAAGCGCTGGTAGGCGGCGGGGCCGCCGTAGGTCTCCTGCACCGCGTACCAGAGCACGCCGTCGTAGCCCCAGTTGTGGGTGCCGTCGAAGGCGTTGACCGGCAGCAGCTCGACGAAGTCGATCCCGAGGTCGACCAGGTGGTCCAGCCGCGCGACCGCGGCGTCCAGCGTCCCCTCCGGGGTGAAGGTGCCCACGTGCAGCTCGTAGACGGAGCCGCCGGCGAGCTGGCGGCCGGTCCACGCACCGTCGCCCCAGCGGTGGGCGGACGGGTCGAACCGGCGGGACAGCCCGTGCACGCCCTCGGGCTGGCGACGGGACCGCGGGTCGGGGCGGGGCGTGCTGTCGTCGTCCACGAGGAAGCCGTAGTCGGCCTCCGGCCCGGCCTCCACCTCGGCGCGCCACCAGCCGCCCTCGTCCCGGCGCATGTCGTGGACGGTGCCGTCGACCTGGACCCGCACGCGCTCGGGCAGCGGGGCCCAGACGGAGAACTCGACGGGTGCGGACATGCGGGGGCCTCCAGGGGGGCGGGCGGGACGGACCTGGCCGAGGGGTTCCAGGCGCGAGCTTCATGCCCGCACCGCCGCCGCCCAACCACGCGATCGGCCGCGACCGGCAGCTGCTCCCCGTGGCGCCCACGCCGAGGGCCGCACCGGGGCGCCCGCGGGAACCCGCGCCGCGTGGCGCGACCGGAACGGGCCGTGACCGGCCGGGCACGCGTTATCGTCCCGCACCACCGGTACCGGTGGGTACCCGTTCATCGGAGGTCGCCCGTGGGCACGGTCCGCACCCTGGTCTTCCCCGCCCTGCGGCTGCTGGTGTGGTCGGTCATCGCCGTGGCGCTCGTGGTGCTCGCCTTCCGGGGCGGCGGGACCGGCGGCGGCCCGGCCGGGTCGGGCGCGCCGACGCTCGACCTCACCGCCCCGGTGGTCCCGGTCGCCCGCGGCACGGTGGCCAACACGGTCACGGTGGCGGGCACCGTCGTCGCCGACGACCCGGTGCCGGTCCGTGCGACCGCCGCCGGCACGGTGCGGCGGGTCCTCGTCCCTCGGGGCGGGACGCTCGCGGCCGGGCAGGCGGTGCTGGAGATCCGGGTCGAGGAGGAGCAGGAGCCGGTCACCGGCACCGACGCCGAGGGCAATCCCACGGTCACCCCGCGGCCGCCGAAGGTCCGGACGGTCACCGTGCCCGCCCCCAGCGGCGGCACCGTGACGGCGATGGACGCGCTCGTCGACCAGGTGGTGTCGGTGGGCGACGAGCTCGGCGAGATCTCCCCGGGCACGCTGTCGGTCACGGCCTCGCTGACCCAGGCAGAGCAGTTCCGGCTGCTGGCGCCGCCCTCCACCGCGGAGGTGACGGTGCAGGGCGGCCCCGCGCCGTTCACCTGCACCGCGCTGGCGCTCGGTGCGGGAGCGCCGGCGGCGGCAGGGGATGACGCCGGCGGATTCCCCGTGCCGGCGCAGTCCGGCGGCACCACCGCCCGCTGCGCGGTGCCGCCGGAGGTGACCGTGTTCGCCGGCATGGCGGCGACGGTCGCGGTCGCCGCCGGCACCGCCGAGGGGGTCCTGGTCGTGCCGATCACCGCGGTGCAGGGCTCGGTGCAGCAGGGCAACGTCTGGGTCGTCGGCGCCGACGGCGCCCAGGAGCAGCGGTCGGTCGCCCTCGGGCTCAGCGACGGCGACCAGATCGAGGTCCGGGACGGCGTGGCGGAGGGCGAGCAGGTGCTGCAGTTCGTGCCGGTGCCCGACGACTCGGTGGACGACCCGATGATGGGCGGGCCGTACGGATGAGCCTGCTGTCCCTGCGCGGCGTCAGCCGGGAGGTCGGCCTCCCGGACGGCACCGTGCTGCCGATCCTCACCGGCGTCGACCTCGACGTGGCGCCCGGCGAGCACGTGTCGATCGTCGGCCGCTCGGGGTCGGGCAAGTCGACGCTGCTGAACATCCTCGGCCTGCTGGACGCCCCCACCGCCGGCAGCTACCTCCTCGACGGCGAGCCCACCGACCACCTCCGGGCCCGCCGCCGCTCGCGGCTGCGCGGCGAGGTCTTCGGCTTCGTCTTCCAGCAGTTCAACCTGCTCCCGAGACGGACCGCGGTCGAGAACGTGGCCGCCCCCCTGCTGTACGCCCGCGGCCGCGAGTTCCTGCGGCGCCGCCGCACCGCGGCCGAGATGCTCGACCGGGTCGGTCTGGGCGCCCGGGCCGACCAGGTCCCCGAACGGCTCTCCGGTGGGGAGCAGCAGCGGGTCGCGATCGCCCGGGCGCTGGTCCGCGCGCCGCGGGTCGTGCTGGCCGACGAGCCGACCGGCGCGCTCGACGTGGAGACCGGGGCACAGGTGATGGAGCTGCTCGCCCGGGCCACCGCGGAGAACGGTGCCGCGCTCGTCACCATCACGCACGACCTCTCGGTGGCCGCGCTGGCCGACCGGCGGTTCCGGCTCGACGGGGGCCGGCTCTCCCCGCTGGTCGAGGTCGGCGCCCTCGACGCCGCGACCGCCGACCGGGGCACCGCATGACCGGCGTCCTCGGCGCGCTGTCGGAGGCCTGGGACGAGGTGCGGGTCCACAAGAGCCGCGCGGTCCTGTCCCTGGTCGGGGTGTTCCTGGCGGTCTTCGCGATGACCACGGTGACGGCGCTCGGGCTCATCGTGGCCCAGGTGCAGCAGGAGTCCGCCGAGCGCGGCTCGGGCCGGCCGGCGACGGTCGCCGTCAACGCCTACGACCCGGTGACCGGCATGCCGCCCGACCCGGCGGAGTGGGACGCCGCCGTGGCCGACCTGGTGGACCGCTACGACATCGCGACGGCGGCCAGCATCTCCTACGGCGAGGGGCTCTACCGGCTGCCCGGGGGCACCCAGCGGGTGCAGACGATGCGGGTGTCGCCGTCCTTCGGCGGGCTGCACCGCAAGGAGCCGGTGCAGGGCCGGTGGTTCCGGGAGGGCGACCGCACGTCCCTGAGCCCGGCGCTCGTGGTCAACGAGGCGTTCCTCGAGGTCCTCGGCGTCCCCGACCTGTCGGCCCGGCCCACCGTGGTCCTGGGCGGGCCGGCCCCGGTGCGGGCGACCATCGTGGGCGTCGTCCGCGAAGGGTGGGGTACCGAGCCCATCGTCTACCGCGTCGACCGGTCCGGTGGGGCGTGGGACGACGCCGGCGCGGTCGATCCTGCCCAGGCGATGTACGGCGGGCCCAGCACGCTGGAGCTGTGGGTGCCGCCGGACCAGGCCGAGCAGGTGATGGAGACGGTGTCCCGCGATCTCGGTGCCGCGCTGGGCGGGGTGCAGGTGGACACCTTCCGGCAGGACGCCTCCGGGATGGAGGAGACCCTGGCCATGCTGCGGCTGGCCATCCGCGGGGCCGGCATCGTCGTGCTGGTGCTCGGTGGTCTCGGGGTGCTCAACATCGGGCTGGTCACCGTGCGGCAGCGGATCCGCGAGATCGGCGTCCGGCGCAGCTTCGGTGCGACGTCCGGCCGGATCTTCTCCGCGGTGATGCTGGAGAGCGTCTGCGCGACCGCGCTCGCCGGCGTCGCCGCGGTGGGTGCGTCGATCGTGCTCGTCCGCAACCTGCCGCTCGAGCAGTGGCTCAACGATGGCATCCCGCTCGCCGACGCCCCCGGTTTCCCGGTCGCCGCGGCGGTGGAGGGTCTGGTCGCCGCGACGGCGGTCGGCGCGCTGGCCGGCCTGCTGCCCGCGATCATCGCCGTCCGCGCCAAGGTGATCGATGCGATCCGCTTCTGAGCTGCCCGGAGCACCGGTCCCGCGGGTGGCGCCTCGCTCGACGGGGGGACGTCGGGCGGCGCTTTCCCCACTAGCCTCTCCGCCACGGTGGGATACCTGTGTCCACCACGGTCAGGAGAACGTCGGACGAACAGGTGCCCCGCGCGGAAGGAGCTCGTGATGCCCCGGAGCCAGCTCAACGCGGTTCTCCGCTCCTGCCTGCAGCCCGCGCACCGCCGGTTCGCCGGCTTCCTGCCGCCGGCCGCCCGACGGCGGTACCTCTACCTGGCCGGGCAGCGGCGCCTCCCTCGGCTCCGCGACCCGCGGACGTTCACGGAGAAGGTCAGCTGGCGCATCCTTCGGGACCGCCGGCCCGAGCTGGAGTGGACCTGCGACAAGCTGGCGATGAAGGAGCACGCGCGTTGCCTCCAGCAGGAGGCCGGCGTGCTGGTGCCCGAGACCCTGTGGTGGGGCGAGGACCTGGGCGAGGTGGTCGGTCGCGCGTCCGACCGCCCGTGGGTGCTCAAGCCGAACCACCGCAGCGGCCTGGTGCGCTTCGGGGCGGCCTCGGAGGTGATCGACGCGTCGACCGTGGCGGCGACGCGGGAGTGGCTGCGGGACGACCAGAGTGCGCTGCTGGGGGAGTGGGCCTACAGCAGGGCGCGCAAGCTGTTCGTGCTCGAGGAGCACATCGCCGGGGGAGCGCGCCTGGACGACTTCAAGTTCCTCGTCTTCGACGGCGAGGTCGCCGCGATCCAGGTGGACCGGGGCAGGTTCACGCGCGAGCAGACGCGCAGCTACTACACCCCCGAGTGGGAGCAGATCCCCGTCCAGCTCGTCGCCCCGTGCGGGCCGCCGATGGCGGCGCCGGAGAACCTGGCCGCCATGCTGCACGCCGCGCGGGTCCTCGGGCGGTCCTTCGACTTCATGCGGGTCGACCTCTACACCACGGGGAACGCGGTCTGGTTCGGCGAGTTCACGCCGTACCCGAGCGGGGGCACGATGCGGTACGAGCCCCGTTCGTTCGATGCCTGGCTCGGGGAGCACTGGTCCCTGCCGACGGCACCGCACCCGGTGCCGGAGCCAGGACCCCGGCGGCGTCGTGCGACCGCACCGCCCGAGGCCCGGATGGTGTCGTGACGTCGGCCGGTGGCGCGGGAGGATGCTCCGGCGCCACCGGCGGTGCCGCCTACTCCCGCACGAGCAGCGTCACCGGCAGGCGGGAGAGCACGACGTCGGCAGCGATACCGGCGACGTCCGAGACCGCCCGTCCACCGGTGAGCAGGTCCCGCCACGCGCCGTTCGGCAGCTGGAGCGCGGTGTCGCCCCAGCCGTCCTGCGCCAGCTTCGCCGGCAGCCGCGTGCCGACCACGACGACACCGCCGCGGTCGTAGGCGATGACGTGGTCGGCCGCCGCCCCGGTGACCGCCACCGGCTCGTAGGCGGTGAACCACTCGGGGTGGTCCCGGCGGGCGCGCAGGGTGCGCGACACGACCAGCAGCTTCGCCGCGCCGGACTCGTCCACCGCGGGCACCTCCCCGCCGTCGAGCCGGGCGAGCAGCTGCCGGCGCAGGGCGTAGTCCACGGGGCGGCGGTTGTCCGGGTCGACCAGCGAGAAGTCCCACAGCTCGGTGCCCTGGTAGACGTCGGGGACACCGGGCATCGTCAGCTGCAGGAGCTTCTGGGTCAGCGAGTTCGACCAGCCCAGCGGCGCGATCCGGGTGACGAAGGCGTCGATCTCCGACCGCGTCGTGGGGTCGTCGAACGCGGCGTCGACCAGGGCGTGCAGCTGCTCCTCGAACTCCTGGTCCGGAGCGGTCCAGGTGGTCGAGGTGCCGGCCTCGCGGGCCGCCTTCTCCGCGTAGGTGTGCGCCCGCTCCCGGGAGAGCGGCCACGCGCCGACCAGGTTCTGCCACACCAGGTGGGCCAGCGAGCGGTCGGCCAGCGGGTGCCGGGTGATCCAGCCCCGCACGAGCCGCGCCCAGTCGGCGGGGAGCTCGGCGAGTACCGCCAGCCGGGCGCGCACGTCCTCGCTGCGCTTGGTGTCGTGCGTGGACAGCGTGGTCATCGATCGCGGCCGCAACGCCAGCCGCCGGCGCTGTGCCTCGTGGAACTCGGCGACCGTGTTGCCGAAGCGGGCCGGGTCACCGCCCACCTCGTTCAGCGCCGCGAAGCGCGCCCACCGGTAGTACGCGCTGTCCTCGACGCCCTTGGCCATGACCGGCCCGCTGGTCTGCTCGAAGCGGGTGGCCGCCTCGGTACCGGCCTGCGAGAGCACCGGGTGCAGCGCCTCCAGCGCCGGCGCCAGGTCGGGGCGGCGTTCCCGGACCGCGGCCACGGTCCGGTCCAGGTGCTCCCGGCCGTCGGGCAGGTAGCTCCGGTAGACCGGGAAGGAGGCGAGCAGCTCGGCCAGCGCCTCGGTCTCCTGCTCCCGGTCGACCGCGCCGCCGCCCGCCCCTCCGAGCGCGCCGATGACCCGGACCAGCCGGGCGACCTCCGAGCCGAGCATCCCGTCGGTGACCTCGCGCTTGCAGTCGTGGACCAGCTGGGCGTAGTCGACCCGCCGGCCGGCGAGTTCGGTGTCCAGCGCGGTCAGCGCCGGCTCCCCGGCCGGGTCGACGAGCACCTCGTCCACCTCGGCGAGGGCGTCGTAACCCGTCGTCCCCGCCGTCGCCCAGCTCTCGGGGAGGTCCTCCCCGGGTTCGAGGATCTTCTCCACGACCGTCCACCGGCCGTCCGACGCCTGGGCCAGGCGGTCCAGGTAGCCCTTCGGGTCGGCCAGCCCGTCCGGGTGGTCGATGCGCAGCCCGTCGACGGCGCCGTCGTGCACCAGTCGCAGCACCAGCTCGTGCGTGGCCTGGAAGACCGCCGGGTCCTCGACCCGCAGCCCGGCGAGCGTGTTGATCGCGAAGAAGCGCCGGTAGTTCAGGTCGCTGTCCGCGCGGCGCCAGTCCACCAGCTCGTAGTGCTGCCTCGCGTGCACCTCCTGCGGCGTTCCGTCCCCGGTTCCGGGGGCGATGGGGAAGCGGTTGTCGTAGTAGCGGAGCTCCCCGTCCACCACCTCGAGCTTCTCGACGTCGTCCGCGGAGCCCAGGACGGGGATGCGGACCTTCCCGCCGCCGAAGTCCCAGTCGATGTCGAAGGCGTCCGCGTGCGCGCTGTCCCGGCCGTGCTGCAGCACGTCCCACCACCACGGCGCCGCCGCCGGGTCGTCGACGCCCATGTGGTTGGGCACCAGGTCGAGCACCAGCCCGAGCCCGTGCTCGTGCAGCGCGGCGACGAACCGGTCGAAGCCGGCCTGCCCGCCCCGCGCCTCGTCGATGTGCGCGTGGTCCACGGTGTCGTACCCGTGGTTGCTGCCCTCGGCCGAGCGGAGCAGCGGGGAGGAGTAGGCGTGGGTGACGCCGAGGTCCGCGAGGTAGCCCGCGACCTCGGCGGCGTCCTGCAGCGGGAAGCCGGCGTGCACCTGCAGCCGGTACGTCGCCGTGGGGTCCGCGCGGCGACGCTCGTCCCCGGGCACCTGGATGGGCTCGCTCACTGGGCGGGACCCGTCAGGACGATGATCGAGCGGGCCTGCACGGTCACCGTCTCGCCGGGCTTCACCTCGACCGGCTCCACCTCGTGCATCTCGGCGGTGTCGAGCACCGGCGTCCAGCTCCGCGAGTAGTCGGCGCTGGGCAGGGTGAACTCGATCGGCTCGTGCGAGGCGTTGAACGCCAGGTAGAAGTGGTCGTCGGAGACGTACTCGCCGCGCTCGTCGGTCTCCCGGATCCCGACGCCGTTGAGGTAGACCGCCAGCGACTTGGCGTAGGCGGCGTCCCAGTCCTCGTCGGCCATCTCCTCGCCGGTCGGGGCGAGCCAGGCGATGTCGGGCACCGGGTCGCCCAGCCCGCGGCGGACCGGCCGGCCGTGGAAGAACCGGCGACGGCGGAACGTCGGGTGGTCGGCGCGGAGCTTGGTGACCTTCTTGGTGAACTCCAGCAGCCCCTCGTCGACGTTCTCCCAGTCGATCCACGTCAGCGGCGAGTCCTGGCAGTAGCCGTTGTTGTTGCCGCCCTGCGAGCGGCCGAGCTCGTCACCGTGCAGCAGCATGGGCACGCCCTGGCTCAGCATCAGCGTGGTGATGAAGTTGCGCTGCTGGCGGGCCCGGCAGGCCAGCACGTCGGGGTCGTCGGTCTCGCCCTCGACCCCGCAGTTCCAGCTGCGGTTGTGGCTCTCGCCGTCGTTGTTGCCCTCACCGTTGGCCTCGTTGTGCTTATCGTTGTAGGAGACGAGGTCGCGCATGGTGAAGCCGTCGTGCGCGGTGACGAAGTTGATGCTGGCCACCGGTCGCCGGCCCGAGTGCTGGTAGAGGTCGGAGGAGCCGGAGATGCGGTCGGCGAACTCCCCGATCGTGCCGCCTTCGCCGCGCCAGAAGTCGCGGACCGTGTCGCGGTACTTGCCGTTCCACTCGGTCCACAGGGCCGGGAAGTTGCCGACCTGGTACCCGCCCTCGCCGACGTCCCAGGGCTCGGCGATCAGCTTCACCTGGCTGACGACCGGGTCCTGGTGCACGAGGTCGAAGAAGGTGGCCAGCCGGTCGACGGCGTGCAGCTCGCGGGCCAGGGCGGAGGCGAGGTCGAAGCGGAAGCCGTCGACGTGCATCTCGGTGACCCAGTAGCGCAGCGAGTCCATGATGAGCTGCAGCGCCTGCGGCGTCCGGACGTTGAGCGTGTTGCCGGTGCCGGTGTAGTCCATGTAGTACTGCTCGTCGCCCTCGACGAGCTTGTAGTACGCCCGGTTGTCGATGCCCTTGAACGACAGGGTCGGGCCCAGGTGGTTGCCCTCGGCCGTGTGGTTGTAGACGACGTCGAGGATGACCTCGATGCCCGCCTCGTGCAGGGCGCGCACCATGCCCTTGAACTCCTGCACCTGCTGACCCGCCGTCGTGTCGCTGGCGTACTCGTCGTGCGGCGCGAAGAAGCCGATCGAGTTGTAGCCCCAGTAGTTGCGCAGGCCCTTCTGCTGCAGGGTGTCGTCCTGCACGAAGCGGTGCACCGGCAGCAGCTCGAGGGCGGTGATGCCCAGGTCGGTGAGGTGCTCGATCGTCGCCGGGTGGGCGATGCCGGCGTACGTACCGCGCAGCTCCTCGGGGATCCGCGGGTTGGTCATCGTCAGCCCCTTGACGTGGGCCTCGTAGATGACCGTCTTGTTGTAGGGGGTCTTCGGCGGGCGGTCGACGCCCCAGTCGAAGAACGGGTTGACGACGACGGACTTCGGCATGTGCGGGGCCGAGTCCTCGTCGTTGCGTTCCTGGGTCTCGAAGTCGTAGCCGAAGACCGAGGGGTGCCAGGCGACCTGGCCGTCGATCGCCTTGGCATACGGATCGAGCAGCAGCTTGTTCGGGTTGCAGCGCAGGCCCTGCGAGGGGTCGTAGGGCCCGTGCACCCGGAAGCCGTACTTCTGGCCCGGGTGGACGCCGGGGAGGAACGCGTGCCAGACGTACCCGTCCATCTCGGGCAGCCGGACCCGCTCCTCGTTGCCGTCCTCGTCGAACAGGCACAGCTCCACCTTCTCGGCCACCTCGCTGAAGATCGCGAAGTTGGTTCCGGTGCCGTCGTACGTGGCACCGAGGGGATAGGCGCTACCGGGCCACACCTGGGTCATCTGGGTCGTTCCTCCTGCGCAGGGCGCCCCGGGGCTGGGGGCGGGAGACCCGGGCGCGTGCTCGCGTGACCGGGTCGGGACGGACGTCGGGACCCCGGTGCCCGCGTCCGGGGCTCGCCACACCTCCGGCGGGCGTGAGACCGGCGACCGTGCCCCGGGTCTCCGGCGGGACGCCGCTCCGACGGACGACGACGCCCCCCGCGGCGGACCGCGGGGGGCGTCGTGCGCAGGTCCGGCCGGGATGCCACCGGGGGCCCGGCCGACCGGGGGGCGGCGGTGCCACCTGCCCGGTGGGGTGGGGCCGGCGGCGCGCCGGGTCCGACCTCGCCCGGGGAGCCCCGGGTGGCGCTGGTCCTCGGCGCGGACCGCTCCTGCGACTGGGCACGCTAGGGGTGCGAGCCGGAGCAGACAAGTACCGGCCCCGCCGCCGCCGTCCCCTCCGCCCCAGCCACCGCCCGGTGCGCGCGCGACGCCTTCTGTCACACCGCCGACGTACCGTCGTCGCGTGCGCACGACCACCGATCTCCGGCCCACGCAGGGGCGCTTCCGCGTCGTCAGCGAGTTCGAGCCCGCGGGCGACCAGCCGGCGGCGATCAAGGCGCTCGCCGAGCGGGTGAACGCCGGGGAGAAGGACGTGGTCCTGCTCGGCGCCACCGGCACCGGCAAGTCCGCGACCACGGCGTGGCTGATCGAGCAGGTGCAGCGCCCGACGCTGGTGATGGCGCCGAACAAGACCCTCGCCGCGCAGCTGGCCAACGAGTTCCGCGAGCTGCTGCCCGACGCGGCGGTCGAGTACTTCGTCTCCTACTACGACTACTACCAGCCCGAGGCCTACGTCCCGCAGACGGACACCTACATCGAGAAGGACTCCTCGATCAACGAGGAGGTCGAGCGGCTGCGGCACTCGGCCACGAACAGCCTGCTCACCCGGCGCGACGTCGTGGTGGTGTCCACGGTCTCCTGCATCTACGGCCTGGGCACGCCCGAGGAGTACGTCGACCGCGCGCTGAAGATCTCGGTGGGGGAGGAGCGGGACCGCGACGAGCTGCTGCGCACCCTGGTCACCGAGCAGTACACCCGCAACGACCTCGCCTTCACCCGTGGCACGTTCCGGGTGCGCGGCGACACGATCGAGGTCTTCCCGGTCTACGAGGAGCTCGCCGTCCGGATCGAGATGTTCGGCGACGAGGTGGAGCGGCTGTACTACCTGCACCCGCTCACCGGCGAGGTCGTGCGCGAGGTGGAGGAGCTGTTCGTCTTCCCGGCCAGCCACTACGTGGCCGGCCCCGACCGCATGGAGCGGGCGATCGCCTCCATCGAGGCGGAGCTGGAGGTACGCCTGGCGGAGCTCGAGAAGCAGGGCAAGCTGCTGGAGGCGCAGCGGCTGCGCATGCGCACCACCTACGACATCGAGATGATGCGCCAGGTCGGGTTCTGCTCCGGCATCGAGAACTACTCGCGGCACATCGACGGCCGGGCGGCCGGTAGCGCCGGTGCCTGCCTCATCGACTACTTCCCCGACGACTTCCTGCTGGTCATCGACGAGTCGCACGTGACCGTGCCGCAGATCGGCGGCATGTACGAGGGCGACATGAGCCGCAAGCGCACGCTCGTCGAGCACGGGTTCCGGCTGCCGTCGGCGATGGACAACCGCCCGCTGAAGTGGGAGGAGTTCGCCGACCGGATCGGCCAGACGGTGTACCTCTCGGCAACGCCCGGGGACTACGAGCTCGGCCGCGTCCAGGGCGACGTCGTCGAGCAGGTCATCCGGCCGACGGGGCTGGTCGACCCGGAGGTGGTGGTGAAGCCGACGAAGGGGCAGATCGACGACCTGGTGCACGAGATCCGCCTGCGCACCGAGAAGGACGAGCGGATCCTGGTCACCACGCTCACCAAGAAGATGGCCGAGGACCTGACCGACTACCTGCTCGAGCTGGGCATCAAGGTGCGGTACCTGCACTCCGAGGTCGACACCCTGCGCCGCGTCGAGCTGCTCCGGGAACTCCGGCAGGGCGAGTATGACGTGCTCGTCGGCATCAACCTGCTGCGCGAGGGGCTGGACCTGCCCGAGGTGTCGCTGGTGGCGATCCTCGACGCCGACAAGGAGGGCTTCCTCCGGTCGGGCAAGTCGCTGATCCAGACGATCGGCCGCGCGGCGCGCAACGTCTCCGGCCAGGTGCACATGTACGCCGACAAGATCACCCCGTCCATGGCCCAGGCGATCGACGAGACCAGCCGCCGGCGCGAGAAGCAGATCGCCTACAACACCGAGCGGGGCATCGACCCCCAGCCGCTGCGGAAGAAGATCGTCGACATCCTCGACGGCATCTACCGCGAGGCGGAGGACTCCGAGTCGGTCGAGCTCGTCGGCGGATCGGGGCGGCAGCAGTCCCGCGGCAAGGCCCCGGTGCCGGGGCTGTCGTCGAAGGGCAAGGTCAAGGCCGGCTCGATCGACGTGCAGGGCCTGCCGCGTGCCGAGCTGGCCGACCTGATCACGCAGATGAACGAGCAGATGCTCGCCGCCGCCCGCGAGCTGCAGTTCGAGGTCGCCGCCCGCCTGCGGGACGAGCTGAACGAGCTGAAGAAGGAGCTGCGCCAGTTCGACGCCGCGCACGCCTGACGGCGGCCGGTCGGTGGGCCCGGGAGCGGGGCCGGGCGGCGCGCCTGGACGCACGGGCGGTGGTTCCGGCGCCCTCGGGGTAGCGTGTCGCCCAGCACCCCGGCGCCCGCATCCGACGACGTCTGCACGGCGGCGGGATGCACAATGGAGGGGAGTATCCCCGCGCGGCAGCGTCGTCATCACGAGGTCCCATGGCCTCCGGTGCTGCCGGCCGCAGGCCTCGGGCCGGCGGCGGGAGAGACCTCCGGTGCCGGATGGCTGGCAGTGATACCGGAGGTCTTCTGCAATGGACGTGCCCTTCTGGGTGTGGGCGGTCACGGTCGGCGCGATCGTGGGCATGCTCGTGTTCGACTTCTACGGGCACGTGCGCACGCCGCACGCGCCGACCCTGCGGGAATCGGCCACCTGGTCGGCCATCTACGTCGGGATCGCGGTCGTCTTCGGACTGCTGATCCTGTGGGCCTACGGCGGCACGTACGGCGGTGAGTACTTCGCCGGCTACATCACCGAGAAGAGCCTCTCGGTGGACAACCTGTTCGTCTTCGTGCTGATCATGGCGAGCTTCGCGGTACCGCGGGAGCTGCAGCAGAAGGTGCTGCTGTTCGGGATCGCGTTCGCGCTGGTCCTGCGGACCGCCTTCATCCTCGTCGGCGCCGCGGCGATCAACAACTTCAGCTGGGTCTTCTACCTCTTCGGCGGATTCCTCATCTACACCGCCTGGGCGCAGGCGCGCAGCGGCGGGCACAACGAGGACGAGGAGTTCAAGGAGAACCTCCTCCTCCGCCTCACCCGCAAGGCCGTGCCGACGACGAAGGAGTACCACGGCGACCGGATGGTCACGAAGCTCGAGGGCAAGCGCTACATCACGCCCCTGGCGATCGCACTGGTGGCCATCGGCAGCGCCGACATCCTCTTCGCCGTCGACTCCATCCCGGCGATCTTCGGGCTGACCCAGGAGACCTACCTGGTGTTCAGCGCCAACGCCTTCGCGCTGCTCGGGCTGCGGCAGCTCTTCTTCCTGATCGACGGCCTGCTGGACCGCCTGGTCTACCTGGCCTACGGCCTCGCGGTGATCCTCGGCTTCATCGGGATCAAGCTGCTCATCCACGCCCTGCACGAGAACGAGCTGCCGTTCATCAACGGTGGGGAGCACGTCACCGTGGTGCCCGAGATCCCGACGTGGCTGTCCCTGACGGTCATCCTCGTCACCCTGCTGATCACCACCGTCGCCAGCCTGGCCAAGAACAAGCGCGACGAGGCAGCCGGCTACACCAGCCCGACGGGTGCCGGGGACCCGGGCGCCGACCGGACCGGGCGCAACGTGCCCGCTCCGGGGAGCCACGACGGTCTGGACACCCCCGGGCGCGGCGAGGGTCCGCCGGACCCGAGGAACGCCCCGGTGACTTCGCGGGACGACGGCTCGACGGACTGAGCCCCGGCCGGCTCCGCCCGGGGTGGTCTCCCCGGGCGGAGCCGGCCGTCCGGCGGGCCGCGGCGGCACGTGAGCAGCCTCACCGCCCCCGGCCCGTCGTTCGCCGGGCGGGCCGCCGTTCCGGTACGTAGCGTTCCGGCGCGTGGCCCTCCCCGTCTGGTTCGAGGTCGCGACGCTGGTGGGGCTGACCGTCCTGCTGCTCGCCGACCTCGCCATCGTCGCCCGCCGCCCGCACGAACCCAGCACGAAGGAGGCGGGAGGCTGGGTCGCGTTCTACGTGGCGCTGGCCCTCGTGTTCGGCGGAATCCTGTTCTGGGTCGCCGACGGCACCTCCGCGACCGAGTTCTACGCGGGCTGGCTGACCGAGTACTCGCTCTCGGTCGACAACCTGTTCGTGTTCGTGATCATCATGGCCCGCTTCCGGGTGCCGCGGCACCTGCAGCAGGAGGCCCTGATGGTCGGCATCATCATCGCGCTGGTCCTGCGCGGCATCTTCATCCTGCTGGGCGCCGCGGTGATCGAGCGCTTCACCTGGGTCTTCTACGTCTTCGGCGCGTTCCTCGTCTACACGGCGATCAACCTGGTCCGCCACCGCGGCGAGGACGAGGACTACGAGGAGAACCCGTTCATCCGGCGCATGCGCCGGGTGCTGCCGATGACCCAGGACTTCCGGGGCGCCAAGGTCCGGGTCACGGAGAACGGCGCGAAGCTCTGGACGCCGATGATCATCGTCTTCCTCGCCCTGGGGACGACGGACCTGCTCTTCGCGCTCGACAGCATCCCGGCGATCTTCGGCCTCACCCAGGAGGCGTTCATCGTCTTCACGGCCAACGTCTTCGCGCTCATGGGGCTGCGTCAGCTCTACTTCCTGCTGGGTGGCCTGCTCAAGCGCCTGGTCTACCTCTCGCTGGGCCTCGCCGTGATCCTCGCCTTCATCGGGGTCAAGCTGGTGATGGAGGCGCTGCACACGAACGAGCTGCCGTTCATCAACGGCGGCGAGCACCTCGAGGCCGTTCCCGAGATCCCGATCTGGCTGTCGCTGTCGGTCATCCTCGGCGTCCTCGTGGTCGCCACGATCGCCAGCCTGCTGCGCACGCGGGGCCGGCTCGTCTCGGCCGACGAGCCGGTGATCGAGCCGGAGGAGGCCGAGGCGGTGGCGCCGGGAGGGCCCGAGGCCGCGGCAGCGGCCGAGGCGCGGATCGCCGACCCCAGCGGCCCGGGCGGGGGCGGCGCGGCACGCTGACGGCGACGGCCCGGCCGCCGGGCGGCCGGCCCGGATCCCTCGGCTAGCGTCGCCGGCATGCGCCCGTCGGACCTCGCCCTCCTGCGCACGCCGGGGACGCCGACGGTCTCGCCCGACGGTCGGATGGCGGTCGTGGCCGTCGGCTGGCCCGACCCCGTCGCCGACGAGTACCGCAGCCAGCTGTGGGCGGTGCCCACCGACGGCTCCGCGCCGGCGCGCCCGCTCACCACCGGCCGGTGCGACACCGACCCGCAGTTCTCCCCGGACGGTCGGTGGTTGGCCTATCTGGGCGCGGAACCAGGTGGCCGTCCGCAGCTGCAGGTGCTGCCCGCCGCCGGTGGCGCGCCGCGCCGGCTGACCGACCACCCGCTGGGTGCCGGTGCGCCGGTCTGGTCCCCGGACTCCCGCCGCATCGCCTACGTCGCACGGGTGCCCGAGCACGGCCGGTACGGCACGGTCCCCGGTGTGCGCCCGGAGGCCGAGCCGCCGCGCCTGATCACCACGCTGACCTACCGCCGGGACGGGCTGGGCTTCTTCCGCGACCGCCCCGCCCAGGTCTTCGTCGCCTCGCTGCCGGCCGACTTCGCCGACGACACCGCCGCGCCCCCGCAGCCGGTGCAGGTGACGGCGGGGGAGGCGGACTGCGCGGACGTGGCCTGGCACCCGGGCGGCGCCGAGCTGGCGTTCGTGTCGGCGCGCCACGACCGGGCGGACCGGGACCTGGTCCGGGACGTGTACGTCATCGGCCCCGACGGGTCCGCGCTCCGTCGCGTCACGCAGTCCCGCGGCGACTGCTCCTCCCCGGCGTACACGCCGGACGGCGCCACGATCGTGCTCACCGCGATCCCCGACCTGGGCCCGGACGGCGTGGACGCGGCCGCCCGGCAGGCGGTCCCCTGCCGGGTCCCCGTCGACGGCGGCCCGCTGGCGGTGCTCCTCGACCCCGAGCAGCACGGGCGGGGCGACACGACCCCCGCGACCGTGCTGGCCGACGGAGCGGTGCTGGTCGGCGTCCAACGACGGGGCGCGGTCGAGCTGCTGCGGGTTCCGCTGGACGGCGGGCCACCCGAGACGCTCGTCGACGGCCCGTTCACCGTCCGGGGCATCGCCGCCGGGGGCGGGGTCGTCGTCGCCACGGTGGGCCACGACCGGTCGGCCGGGGAGCTGCTGGCCGTCGGCGGTGGGGGGCGCCGGCTGCTCACCGGCTTCGGCCGCCACCTCGGTGCCACCGGTCGGCTGCACCGGATGCGGGAGTGCACCGCGCACGCCCCCGACGGGTACCCGGTGCACGGCTGGGTGACCGCGCCACCGGGGCCGGGCCCGCACCCGGTGCTGCTCGTGGTGCACAGCGGGCCGTTCCGCCAGTGCGGATGGGAGCTGGCGGAGGAGGTCCAGGTCCTCGTCTCCGCCGGGTACGCGGTCGTGCAGTGCAACCCGCGTGGTTCCTCCGGCTACGGCGCGGCGCACGGGCGGGTCGTCCGGGGCGCGTGGGGCGGCCCGGACGCCGAGGACGTCCTGGCCTTCCTCGACGCGGTGCTCACCGAGCCGGCGCTGGACGCCGGTCGGGTGGGGATCATGGGTAGCGCCTACGGCGGCTCGCTGGCCGCGCTGCTGATCGGCCGGACGAACCGGTTCGCGGCGGCCGTGGTGGAGGGGGCGCTCATCGACCCGGTCGCCTTCGCCGGTACCTCCGACGCGGGCTGGTACCTGGTCGACACGCATCTGGGCAGCGACCCCGAGCGGTTGGCGGCGCAGAGCCCGCTGGCCCGGGCAGGGACGATCCGCACCCCGACCCTGGTCGTCCACGCGGAGGAGGACCGGCGGACGCCGCTGGAGCAGGGGCAGCGGCTGTACGCGGAGCTGGTCCGGCGCGGGGTGCCGGCAGAGCTGCTCCTGTTCCCCGGCGAGGGGCACGAGCTGGCGCGACGCGGCCGCCCCCGGCACCGGGTGGACCGCCTGGAGCACCTGCTCCGCTGGTGGCGCCGGTGGCTTCCGGTGGACGGGGCCGGCCGGGCGGGCTGAGGTCCCGCCCGCCCGGCGACGGTCGCCGAGCGTCGCAGCCCGTCACGGAGGGTCGTTTCCGTTTTCTGCGTGTCGTGACCTGGCTCACGCCTGAATCCGCTGGTCGGCCGCGGAGAAGAGCCCTCGACGGGTGGGTGCCGCGCGGGCTCCTGCCAGTTCCGGATCGCGAACTCCCCCTATGCAAGCGCCCTCTCCTCCGGTGGAGTTCCGGTGCCGGCAAGGGCGCCGGCGCCGGCGGGGATCCCGCCGACCACCGATCGAAAGGGATCGAGCGTGAACGAACGACGGACCGCGTCCGCACGACGGACGGCGGCTCGAGCCATCGCACTGGGCACCAGCGGACTGCTGCTGGCGCTGGCCCTCCCCGCCACGGCCACCGCCGCACCGCGGGACTCGAACACCCTGCCCCGGGATCCGTGCGACCGCCGGCACAACATCACGTACGAGAAGCTGCTGGAGTGCGTCGACCTCGAGGACATCCTCGAGCACCAGCGCGCGTTCCAGGAGATCGCGGACAACAGCGACGACCCGGTCTACCCGGGCAGCCGCGCGGCGGGCACGGACGGCTACGCCGACAGCGTGGAGTACGTCGCGGGCCTGCTGCGGCAGGCCAGGTTCGACGTCACGCTCGACCCGGTCGAGGTCACGTTCAACTTCCCCGCCGAGCTGCGCCAGCTCGCCCCCGTCGAGGCCGAGTACGAGACCGGGGTCTTCACCGGCAGCGGCTCGGGCACGGTGGAGGGCGCCGTCGTACCGGTCGACCTCGCACTGACCGACCCGGCCGCCTCCAGCAGCGGCTGCGAGGCCGAGGACTTCGCCGGGCTGGACCTCACCGGCCCGGCCGACATCGCCCTCGTCCAGCGCGGCACCTGCAACTTCGGCGACAAGGCGGCCAACGCCGAGCAGGCCGGCGCCGAGGCGGTGATCATCTTCAACCAGGGGAACGGCCCCGACCGCATGGAGCTGATCGTCGCCAACGCGGCGACCCTCGGCGACGGCACCACGGTGCAGCACGGCATCCCGGTCGTCGGTGCCAGCTTCGCGCAGGGCGAGGCCCTGGCAGCCGACGGTGCCACCGCCTTCGTGAAGGTGCTCCCCGCGGAGACCCGCACCGACTACAACGTCATCGCGGAGCTGCGGGGCAGGGACCGGAACAACGTCGTCATGGCGGGTGCCCACCTGGACAGCGTCGAGGTCGGACCCGGTATCAACGACAACGGCTCGGGGTCGGCGGCGCTGCTCGAGACGGCGCTGTCGATGGCTCGGATGAAGCCGCACAACACGTTGCGGTTCGCGTGGTGGGCCGCGGAGGAGCAGGGGCTGGTCGGCTCGACGAGCTACGTCGAGAAGCTGCCGCAGTCCGAGCTCGACCGCATCGCGCTCTACATGAACTACGACATGGTCGCGTCGCCGAACTACGTGCAGATGGTCTACGACTCGGACGAGTCCACCTGGGACGCCTCGGCCCCGATCCCGGCGGGCTCCACCGCGATCGAGGACCTCTACGAGTCGTACTACACCAAGATCGGGGTGCCCTACGACGACGCGGAGTACTCCGGCCGCAGCGACTACCAGGCGTTCATCAACGCCGGCATCCCGTCCGGGGGTCTGTTCACCGGCGCCGAGGTGCGCAAGACCGAGGAGCAGGCGGCGATCTGGGGCGGTACCGCGGGCGAGCAGTTCGACCCGTGCTACCACCTGGCCTGCGACCAGATCGACAACATGGCCCTCGACGCGCTGGACGTGAACAGCGACCTCATCGCCTTCGCGATGCTCACGTTCGCCTTCTCCACGGAGTCGGTGAACGGCGTCCCGGGCCGACCGGTCCCCGGTCCGGCGTTCGAGCTGCCGGCCCCGGCCGGCGAGCAGGGCACGTTCAGGGAGGCGGCCGGCGGCGGCGGCCTCGCGCACGACCACGTGCACGGTCACGAGGTCGTGGACTGACGACTGACGGCTGACGGGGCGCGGTCGCACCGGCCGCGCCCCGTCGGCCTCCGACCGGTCGAGCCGTCGCCGGCGTTCCCACGGGGACGCCGGCGGCGGCTCGTCGGCTACCGGGCCTCGTCCAGGTGGCGCACGACGCGTGCCGGGTTGCCGACCGCGACGACGTCGGCCGGCAGGTCCCGGGTGACGACGGCGCCCGCGCCGACGACCGTGTTCGCGCCGATCGTGACGCCCGCCAGGACGATGACCCCGCCGCCGAGCCAGACGTTGTCGCCGATGGTGATCGGCTGCGCGGCCTCCCACTTCTGCCGCCGCGGCTCCGCCTCCACCGGGTGCGTGGGCGTGAGCAGCTGGACGTTGGGCCCGATCTGCACGTCGTCCCCGATGGTGATGGGGGCGACGTCGAGGGCGACCAGCCCGAAGTTGGCGAAGCAGCGGGCGCCGACGGTCAGGTGCCGGCCGTAGTCGACGCGCAACGGCGGGCGCAGCTCGGTGTCCTCGCCGACCGACCCCAGCAGCTGCTCGAGCAGCTTCCGGCGCAGCCCGGCCTGGCGGACCGACGTCGCGTTGTAGGCGTCGGCGAGGTCGAGGGCCCGCGAGCTGAGCTCGCCGAGCTCCGGGTCGTCGGCGAGGTACGGCTCGCCGGCCAGCATCCGTTCGCGCATGGAGCGACCGTCGTCCCGCGGCGTCGTCATGCGCCCAACCTACGGTCGGGGCACTCCCCGGCGCCCCGGGCGTCCGGGGGATGCCGGACGGGGCCCGGGGGCCTACCGTGCGCAGGATGGCGCTCATCTACCCGGTCCGGATCGACTCCCCGGAGCCCGACGAGGACGCGGCCCCCGACTTCGCCGAGCTCGCCGCCGACCTGTCGGACCAGTGGCTCGTCGAGGTCGACCTGGGCGAGGACGGCGACGACGCCTGCTTCGGCCCGCTCACCCCCCGCGCGGCGTGGGACCTGGCGCTCGGCGTCGACGAGCGGCGCCCGGAGTGGTCGGTCTCCGTGCTCCCGCTGCACGTGCCCGGCACGCCCGACGAGCTGGTGGCGCTCTTCACCGAGGACTGACGCCGCGAGCGGGGCCGGCCACGCGCCCCGCGTGCCGTTCGACCCGCCCGTGGATGAGGTCTCTCTCATCCACGGCTCACCGGGGTGCCACGCGAGCTGGGCACGGTGGGGTCACCCACTCGACACCGGACGGCCACGTCCTCGTCGCCGGAGGACCTCATGTCGCCGACACCCCAGCCCTCGCGCACCTCACAGGCCTCGCCGCGGCTGCGGCGGATCGCGTTCTACTCGCACGACACCCAGGGTCTCGGGCACACGCGCCGCAACATCGCCCTGGCCGCCGCGCTGGTGGCGGCACGCCCCGACACGGACGTGCTCCTGCTGACCGGCAACCCGGAGGCGGCGATGCTTCCGCTCCCACCGCGCACGGACGTCCTCACGCTGCCCACGATCCGGAAGACCGACGACGGGGACTACGCAGCCCGTGCGCTGGCCAGCCCGCTCGAGGTGGTGCTGGACGTCCGGGCGCGCATCCTGGACGCCGCTCTGGGAGCCTTCGCCCCCGACCTGCTGGTCGTCGACAAGGTCGCCGCCGGGGTCTGCGGCGAGCTGCTCCCGGCGCTGAGCACGCTCCGCGAGCTGGGAGACACCCGCGTCGTCCTGGGGCTGCGGGAGGTGCTCGACCGCCCCGAGGTGGCGATCGAGGAGTGGGAGCGGTCGGCCACCACCGAGATCCTCGTCGACTACTTCGACGCGGTGTGGGTCTACGGCGATCCCGTCGTCTACGACCCGGTCGCCGAGTACCGCTTGCCGCCCGAGGTGGTCGCCATGGTCCAGTACACCGGCTACCTCGGGCACGGCCGCCGGGACACCGTTCGCCCGCGAAGCCGCCCGACCGCCCGGCTCACCCCGCCCGCCGAGCCCTACGTCCTCTGCACCGTGGGTGGTGGGCAGGACGGCCAGGAGCTGGCCCGGGCCTTCGCCTCGGCGCCGCTGCCCGAGGGGCACCGGGGGGTGTTGCTCACCGGGCCGTTCATGGCGGCCTCCGTGCGCGACGCCGTCCGGGCCGCTGCCGCGGCCGACGAGCGCCTGACCGTCCTCGATTTCGTGCCGGACAGCGAGGAGTTCTTCGCCGCGGCTGCCGCGGTGGTCTCGATGGGCGGGTACAACAGCGTCTGCGAGCTCCTCGCCGCCGGCGTCCGGGCGCTCGTCGTCCCGCGGGTGGCCCCACGCGAGGAGCAGCTGGTACGTGCCGAACGGCTCGCCGAGCGCGGGCTGCTCGACTACTGCCGCCCGGCCGACCTGAGCGGCGCCGTGCTGGGCGACTGGTTGGCGACCGCGGTCAGCACGCCCGCCCCGGCCGGTGCGCCGGTCGACCTGGACGGGCTGCGCCGGGTCCCGCACCTGGCCGACCTGGTGCTGGGCGGCCGGTCCCGTCCGCCCCTCGGCCGCTCCGCCCGCGGGACCGGTGGCGCGGGCGGCACCGCGCTGCAGGAGGTCCGTCGTGCAGCTGCCTGAGCCCATCCGCCCCGGCCGCGTGGGCTACGTGCTGAAGATGTACCCACGGTTCTCCGAGACCTTCGTGGTCACCGAGCTGCTCGCCCACCAGGAGCGCGGTCTCGACGTCGCGGTCTTCTCCCTGCGGCCACCGGCCGACGGCCGCTTCCACGAGTCGCTCGCCCGCCTGCGGGCGCCGGTCACCTACCTGCGCTCGTCGAGCATCCGCGCCGACGACCTGTGGACGGCGTTCCGGGACGCCCGCGCCGGGCTGCCTGACCTCGCCCACCACGCCGACGAGCTGTGGGACGCCGACGCGCTCGACGCCGCGCAGGCGCTGGAGCTCGCACTCGCCGTCCGCGCCGGGGGAGTCACGCACCTGCACGCCCACTTCGCGTCCGTCGCGACCACGGTCGCCCGGCTCGCCGCGCGGCTGGCGGGGATCACGTACTCGTTCACCGCCCACGCGAAGGACATCTTCCACAGCGAGGTCCGGCACGAGGAGCTGCGCGCCAAGCTGGTCGACGCCGCCGACGTCGTCACGATCAGCGACTTCAACCTCGCGCACCTGCGCGGCCGCTTCGGTTCCGCCGCGGACCGGGTCCGGCGGGTCTACAACGGCCTGGACCTCGCCGCCTTCCCGCGCAACCCGGTCACGGACCGCCCGCCGGTGATCGCGGCGGTGGGCCGGTTGGTGGAGAAGAAGGGGTTCGCGGACCTGCTGGACGCCGTCGCCTTGCTGCGCGCCCGTGGCCGCGAGCTCTCGGTGCAGCTGGTGGGCACCGGACCGCTGGCCGGCGAGCTGGCCGCCCGGGTCGGCCGGCTGGGGCTCCACGACGTCGTGACGATGACCGGGGCGCTCACCCAGGAGGAGGTGCGGAGGGTGGTCGGCTCGGCCGCCGTCTTCGCCGCGCCCTGCGTCGTCGGCGTCGACGGGAACCGCGACGGGCTGCCCACCGTGCTGCTGGAGGCGATGGCACTCGGGACGCCGTGCGTCGCGACGCCGGTGACCGGCATCCCCGAGGTCCTGCGGGACGAGGAGACCGGCCTGCTGGTGCCCGAGCGCGACCCCGGGGCGCTCGCGACCGCTCTGGGCCGACTGCTGGACGACGCCGACCTGCGCGCCCGGCTGGCGACGTCGGCGCGGCACCGCATCGAGGCCGACTTCGACGCCCGCCGGCAGGCGGCCGGCGTCGCGGCCGGCTTCCCGCCCGCTGCAGCTCCCACGGGGAGCGCGTCGACGGCCCGCACGCAGGCCGTGGTGGCCGGCTGATGCGCGTCGCCGTCGTCTGCACCGATCCGGGCATCCCGGTCTTCGGCAGCAAGGGCGCGTCGGTGCACCTGCAGGCGGTCCTCCGCGAGCTCGCCGCCGACGGGCACGAGGTGCACGTCCTCAGTCCCCGCCTGGGCGGCGAGCCGCTGCCCGGCCTCACGCTGGACGGTCTGCCACCGGTCACGGGAAAGGACGCTGACCGGGAGCGCTCCGCGCAGGCCTGCGACGCCGCCGTCGCCGCCTGCCTCGATCGGATCCGACCCGAGCTGGTCTACGAGCGGTACTCGCTGTGGGGGCGGACCGCGACCGCCTGGGCGCAGGGAGCCCGCGTGCCCAGCGTGCTGGAGGTCAACGCGCCGCTGCCCGCGGAGCAGGCCGCGCACCGGTCGCTGGCCGACCGCGCGGGCGCCGAGGCCGTCGCCTCCGCGGCCCTCTCCGCGGCGACGGCGGTCGTGTGCGTCAGCGACCCGGTCGCCGCCTGGGCACGGTCGGTGTCCCGCCGTCCCGACCGGGTGCGGACCGAGCCCAACGGGGTCGACGTCGAGCGGGTGCAGCCGACGTCGCGGCCGGTGACCCCGGCATGGGGCACGCCGTTCACGGTCGGCTTCGTCGGCACCCTCAAGCCGTGGCACGGCGTGGAGACGCTGGTCGACGCCGTCGCCGCTCTGTCCGTGGACGACCCGACCTGGCGGCTGCTGCTGGTGGGTGACGGGCCGATGGGGCCGGCCCTGCTGACCCGGGCGGCGGAGGTCGGCGCCGTGGCCGAGGCGACCGGCGCCCTGCCGCCGGCGGACGTGCCGGCCCAGCTGCAGCGCATGGACGTCGGAGTGGCGCCCTACCCCGCCGACGAGAACAGCTACTTCTCCCCGCTGAAGGTCTACGAGTACCTCGCCGCCGGGCTCCCGGTCGTCGCGAGCCGGGTCGGGCAGGTGCCGGGCATCCTCGGCGGCGGGCCCGACGGGCGGCCGCTGGGCCGGCTCGTCCCGCCCGGCGACCCGGCCGCGCTGGCCGCCGCCCTGTCGGCCTTGCGCGCGGATGCCGCCGAGCGGAAGCGCCTCCGCTCCGCCGGGCGCGCGGCCGCGGTGTCCCGGCACACCTGGCGGGACGTCGTCCGCCGCTCGCTCGCGCACGCGCTCGGGACGGCCGCGCCGGCGGGGCCGGGGGTGCCGCGGTGAGGACGGGCACGCCGATCCGCCGTGAGCGGCCGATCGGCCTGCGCTCGGCGCTGCCGGGGCTGCGGCGCACGCTGCGCCGCTTCGGCCCGCACGTGCGCAGCCAGCGCCGGCTGCTCCTGCTGGGGCTGCTCGCCCTGTTCGCCGAGGTCGCCATGCGGCTGCTGGAGCCCTGGCCGCTGGCCTGGGTCATCGACGCCGTCGTGGTCGCTGCCGGCGCCGACCTCTCCGTCGCACCGCGTGACGACCTGGGCACCGTGCTGGTCGTCGCCTCGATCGCCGTCTTCGCGGTCGTCGCGCTGAGGGCGCTGGCCTCCTTCGGCATGACCGTCTGCTTCGCGCTGGCCGGGAACCGGGTGCTCACCCGGGTGCGCGGCGAGCTGTACGCCCACCTCAACCGGTTGTCGATGGCGTTCCACGACCGTGCGAGGACCGGGGACCTGGTCACGCGGGTCACCGGGGACGTCGGCCGGTTGCAGGAGGCGACGGTCACCGCGGCGCTGCCCCTGTTCGGTAACGCCGTGACGCTGCTCGGGATGCTCGCGGTCGTCGCCGCGCTCAACCTCCAGCTGGCGATGGTCGTGCTGCTGGTCTTCCCGCTCTTCGGGCTGATCAGCGTGCGGCTCACCCGGCGGATCAGTGGCGTCTCGCGGACCCAGCGCACGGCCGAGGGAGCGCTGGCGTCGCTGGCCACCGAGTCGCTCGGGGCGATGACGGTGGTGCAGAGCTACTCCCTCGAGGAGCGCATGCAGCAGCGCTTCGGCGGCAGCAACGAGCGAAGCCTGCGCGACGGCGTGCGGGCCAAGCGGCTCTCTGCCGGGCTGGAGCGCAGCACCGACGTCCTCGTGGGCCTGGCCACGGGCATCGTCCTCTACGTCGGGGCCCGTCAGGTCCTGGCCGGTGACCTGACTCCCGGCGAGCTGACCGTCTTCCTCACCTACCTGAAGACGGCGTTCAAGCCGA
The DNA here is from genome assembly GCF_054051015.1 of Blastococcus sp. SYSU DS0616. Classification (NCBI taxonomy): domain Bacteria; kingdom Bacillati; phylum Actinomycetota; class Actinomycetes; order Geodermatophilales; family Geodermatophilaceae; genus Blastococcus; species Blastococcus sp. SYSU DS0616. The sequence goes on along the minus strand of NZ_JBJHAJ010000002.1, from coordinate 134,023 downwards.
TGCGCGACATCGCGAAGTACACCGGCCGGATCTCCAAGGCCGCCGCGTCCGGGGAGCGGATCGTCGACGTCCTGGAGGAGGAGCCGGGGCTGCGGGACGCCCCGTGGGCACGCCCGTGCCCCGCACTGCTCGGCTACGTCGAGTTCGACGACGTCCACCTCGCCTACGAGCCCGGTCATCCCGTGCTGCGGGGCGTGAGCGCGCGGGTGCGGCCGGGGGAGCGGATCGCCGTCGTCGGCCCCTCGGGGGCGGGGAAGTCCTCCCTCGTCTCGCTCCTGTCCCGGCTGCGCGACCCGGACACGGGCACCGTCGCCTTCGACGGGCACGACCTCCGCGACCTCACCGTCGCGTCGGTGCGCGCGAGCGTGTCCATCGTGCTCCAGGAGAGCGTGCTGTTCGCCGCATCGGTGCGGGAGAACATCGCGCTCGGTGTCGACCGGGAGGTCACCCAGGAGGAGATCGAGGCGGCCGCCCGGCTCGCCGGTGCACACGACTTCGTCAGGCGGTTGCCGCAGGGCTACGACACCGTGGTCGGCGAGCGCGGCTCGACGCTGTCCGGCGGCCAGCGGCAGCGGATCGCCATCGCACGGGCCGCTCTCCGCGACGCCCCGATCGTCGTCCTGGACGAGGCGCTCACCGGCCTCGACGAGGACACCGAGGCGGAGGTGACCGCGGCGCTGGCCCGGCTGACCCACGGGCGCACCACGTTCGTGATCACCCACGACCTCGCCGCGGCCCGGAACGCCGACCGGGTGTTCTGGATGGAGGACGGCCGGGTGCTCCGCACCGGGCGGCCCGAGGCGGTCCTGCCGACCGGGCCGGTCCCGCTGCCGGCGGAGCACCCGCGCACCGCGCCGATCTCCGTCGTGCCGGCGGACCGGCCGGCGACGCGGTCCGAGGAGTTCCCCCGTGCAGCCCGCTGACGCCGACCTCGCCGCCCGTGACCCCGGTCTGCCGGGCCTGCCGGTGCTGCTGGACGACGACGTGCTGGCCGGCTGGCTGGCCGGGCACGGCCTCGGGACCGCGCGACGCCGCTACCTCCGGTACAAGCCGGGCACCGGCTGCGTGCTCGGCCTGGAGCTGCGCACCGGGGCGGGCGCGGTCCCCGCGGTGCTCAGCGCCTGGGCCGGCCACAGCGCGCCCAAGCTCGCCAAGACCCGGCGCCGGGCCCCGGGCGGAACGGTGCTCGCCGTGGACGAGGGCAGGCGCCTGCTGCTCACCACCGGGGCGGCCGACCGCGACCTGCCGGGTGTCGCCGCGCTGGCCGGGCCGGGCGGCGGGCCCGGCGTCCTGGCTCCGCTGCTCCCGGGGTGGCCGCTCGCCGCGGCGACGATCCGGGTGCTGCGGTACAAGCCCGCCCGCCGGTGGGTCGGCGTCCTCACCGCCGCCGGCCGGGAGCCGGTGCTGATGCGTGTCCACCGGCCGGCCGTCACCGCCGAACTGGTGACCGCCCTCTCCGCGTTCGGCACGGCCCGGGTGCGCACGCCGGGGCTCGTCGCCGCGGATGCCGGCCTCGGCCTGACGGTCATGGAGTGGCTGCCCGGTGAGGCGTTGAGCGACGTCCCCGTCGGCGACCGTGCGCCGCTGCTCCGCGCCACGGGCCGGGCGCTGGCGCAGCTCCACCAGCACTCCGCCCCGGGGCTGCGGCGCCGTCCCGAGACGGTCGCGGAGAGCACGCGGGCCGGAGCCCGCCTCGTGGCGCGGCTGCTCCCCGCGCAGGCCGGCCGCGCCCTGGGCCTGGCCGCGGTGATCGCGGCGCGGCTCCGACCACCGCCCGGGCTGCGGGTCTGCCACGGTGACTTCTCGGCCGACCAGGTGGTCGTCGGGCCGAGCGGCCCGGCGCTCGCCGACCTCGACGAGCTGGCGCTCGACGATCCTGCCGCCGACCTCGCGTCGATGATCGCCGGCGCCCGTCTCGACGGTGGCGGGCACGGGGGGGACGTGGAGCCGGTGCTCGCCGGCTACGCCACGATCCGTGCGCTGCCCCCGGCTCGTCAGCTGGCCGCCCACACCGCCGCTGCGCTGCTGCGCCGGGCGCCGGAGCCCTTCCGGCTGGCCGAACCCGCGTGGGACAGCGGTCTGGTCCGCGCCCTGGACGCCGCCGAGCGGGCCCTGTCGTGAACGGGAGCCGGACGCGCACCCGGCTCGCCGCCGCCTGCGCCGCCGTCGAGAGCCTGGGCGGTCGGCTGCTGCGGGCCTGGCCGCGAGGTCCGGAGCACCTGCTCCTGGAGGCCACGCTGGGCGGGGGGCCGACCGCGGGGCAGTGGTTCGGCGATCCCGGACGCGCCCGGGCGGTCGCCGAGGCGACCGTCGGCGCGACCGTGCATGGCGGCCTCGTGCTGCAGCCCCAGGGCGCCGACCGGCGGTTGCGCGGCCTGGGCGAGCTCCTCGCCGCTCCGGGCGCCGCTCTGCTGGCCCACCGCCCGGAGCGGCGCGCGGTGCTGCGCCACGGCGGACCGGACGGAGCAGTGGCCTACACGAAGGTGGTGCGGCCGGACCGGTTGCCGGGCCTGCTGCTCGCGGCCCAGCGGGTGCCCCGGCTACCGGTGCGCACACCGCGGTTGCTCGGGTCCGACCTCGGACTCGGCCGGCTGACCACGGCCGCCCTGCCGGGCCGGCCGCTGCACGAACTGCTCGCCTCCGCAGCCGCGGTGCCGGCCTGCCGGTCGCTGGGCACGGCCCTGGCTGCGCTGCACCGGGCGCCGGTACCGCCGGGTACGCCGGTGCACGACGCAGCGGCGGAGGTGGCGGTGCTCCGTCGGTGGGCGGAGCTGGCCCGCACGTTCGGAGCGGCGGACGTCCCCGGTGTCGAGGACGTGGCCCGCGCACTGGCGGACCGGCCGGCCGGTCCACCGGCGCTCCTGCACCGGGACCTGCACGACCGGCAGGTGCTCGTGGCCGACGACGGGTCCGTCGGGCTGCTCGACTTCGACCTGCTCGCCGCCGGGGAGCCGGCGCTCGACGTGGCCAATCTGCTGGTCCACCTGGAGCTGCGGGAGCAGCAGGGTCTTCTCGGAACCGCGGCGGTGCTGCGCGACGCGGTGCTCGAGGGGTACCGCCCGTCCACCGCCACGCTCACCCGACTACCGGCCTACGCGGCGGCGACCCGGCTCCGGCTCGCCGCGGTGTACGCCTTCCGTCCCGGCGCGGCGGTCAGCTGACCTCGCCGGGGTACCTGTCGACGGCCGGATGGCGCCTGGTGCACCCGGAACCACCGGCGGGGTCACCAGCCGCGCTCGCGCCACTCGCCCAGGTGTGGGCGCTCCGCGCCGAGGGTGGTGTCCCGCCCGTGCCCGGGGTAGATCCAGGCGTCGTCCGGGAGGACGGCGAACAGTCGCTCCTCGACGTCGTCGATCAGGCTGGCGAAGTCCTCCGCCGACCAGGTCTTGCCCACGCCGCCGGGGAAGAGGCTGTCGCCGGTGAAGACGTGCACCCCCGCGTCGGCGGGGCCACGCCAGACCAGCGCGATGCTGCCGGGCGTGTGCCCGCGCAGGTGCACGACCTCGAGCGTCTGCTCACCGACCGCCACGGTGTCGCCGTGCTCGGCCGGCCGCGTCACCGGAACGGGCAGGGCGGCGGCGTCGGCCGGGTGGGCGACGGTCGCCGCCCCGGTCTCGCGCACGACGTCGGGCAGCGCCCGGTGGTGGTCCCAGTGCCCGTGGGTGGTGACGACCGTGCGCAGGTCGGCGTCGCCGACCAGCGAGCGGAGGGTGGCCGGCTCGTCGGCGGCGTCGACCAGCAGGGCCTCGCCGGTGGCGGTGCACCGGAGCAGGTAGGCGTTGTTCGCCATCTCGCTGACCGCGACCTTGCTGATGGTCAGCCCGGGCAGCTCGCGCACGTCGGCGGGGCCGCCCACCGTGACGTCTCCGGTATAGGTGGGGGTGCTCATCCGGACTCCGTTCGGAAAGTGTCGGCGGGCGCGGTTACGGTCCAGTCATGGACGCTAGCGGAGGTGTCGGCACCGCTCAGGGCGACGCTGCAGGAGGCGGGGCCGCGGGGGGCGAGCCGCAGGAGCCCGGGGCGCGGATCGTCGGGCTGACGGCGACGGAGATCGCGGCGCGGGTCCGCGCGGGCGAGCTGACGGCGGTGGAGGTGGTCCGCGCGCACCTCGACCACATCGAGGCGGTCGACGCGCGGGTCGGCGCCTTCCGCGTCGTCCGGCGCGAGGCGGCGCTGGCCGAGGCCGCCGCGGTCGACGCGAGCCTCACCCGCTTCGCCCTCCCGCTGGCCGGGGTGCCCGTCGCGGTGAAGGACAACGTGCCGGTGGCCGGCGAGGTGTGCACCGACGGCTCCCCGGCCCGGGAGAGCGGACCGGAGCGCCGCGACCACGAGATCGTCACCCGGCTGCGCAAGGCCGGCGCGGTCGTCGTCGGCATCACCCGGGTGCCCGAGCTGTGCCTGTACGCCGCCACCGACGGCCCGGGCACGGTCACGCGCAACCCCTGGGACACCGCCCTCTCGCCGGCGGGCAGCTCGGGCGGCAGCGCGGCGGCAGTGGCCTCCGGCGCCGTCCCGCTCGCCCACGGCAACGACGGCATGGGCTCCCTCCGGCTGCCCGCCGCGGCGTGCGGGCTGGTCACGCTCAAGCCCGGTGTCGGGGTGGTCCCGGGTGGCATCGGCGCCGACGACTGGTCGGGCATGGCCGTCAACGGCGCGCTGGCCACCACGGTCGCCGACCTCGCGGTCGCGCACGCCGTGCTGGCGGGGGAGCGGCCCACGGCCCCGGCCGCGCCCGGACGTCCGCTCCGGATCGCAGTCAGCACCCGGTCGCCGCTCCCCGGCGTCGGCGCGGACGAGGCCACCCGCGCGGCGGTCGACGCCGTGGTGAACCAGCTGCGGGCGGCCGGGCACACGGTGGTGCGCCGGAACCCGCCGGTCACCCCGGCCGCCGCGGCCGGCGCGCTCGCGCGGTGGATGGCCGGGGCGGAGGACGACGCGGAGTTCCTCGGCATCGACCGTGCGCGGCTGCAGCCCCGCAGCCGCACGCACGCCCGCGTCGGCAGGCTGGTGCGCCGGCTCGGGCTGGTGCGGCCCCGGACGCAGGAGCGGTTCCGGGAGCGGATGGAGCGCTTCTTCGACGACGTCGACCTGCTGCTCACGCCGGTCACCACCGGTCCGCCGCTGCCCGCCCGGCCCTGGCACGAGCGGTCCTTCCTGGCCAACCTCACGGCCAACGCGCGCTGGTCCCCGTGGACGGCGGCCTGGAACCTCGCGGGCATCCCGGCCGCGGTCCTGCCGGCCGGCGCCCGGCCGGGCGGGCCCCCCGTGCCGGTCCAGTTCGTCGGGCCGCCGGGTGCCGAGGAGCGGCTACTCTGGATCGCCGGCGAGCTGGAGTCCCGTCGGCCCTGGCGCCGGTACGCGCCCGTCTTCGACCCCACCGCGACGCCGGCCTGAGCCCGAGCGCGCAGCGGCCGCCCGGTGACCGGGCGCAACTCACAGCGCCGGGTGGACGACCGCGGGCCGCGCCGGAGTTGCACGGGCTGGGCCGCGATCGGACCACGACCGCCGCCGTCCAGGCCACCACCGCACCACCCACCAGCGACCGACAGGGATCACATGGACCGGCTCGTCGTCCGCGGCGCCCGCGAGCACAACCTCAAGGACGTCCACATCGACCTCCCCCGTGACGCGCTCATCGTCTTCACGGGGCTGTCGGGGTCGGGCAAGTCCAGCCTCGCCTTCGACACGATCTTCGCCGAGGGGCAGCGGCGGTACGTCGAGTCGCTGTCGGCCTACGCCCGCCAGTTCCTCGGCCAGATGGACAAGCCCGACGTCGACTTCATCGAGGGGCTCTCGCCGGCGGTGTCGATCGACCAGAAGTCGACCAACCGAAACCCCCGGTCGACCGTCGGCACCATCACCGAGGTCTACGACTACCTGCGGCTGCTGTACGCGCGGGCCGGGCAGCCGCACTGCCCGAACTGCGGCAAGCCGATCTCGCGGCAGACCCCGCAGCAGATCGTCGACCAGGTGCTGGCGATGGAGGAGGGCACCCGCTTCCAGGTGCTCGCCCCCGTCGTGCGGGCGCGCAAGGGCGAGTACGTGGACCTGTTCAGCTCGCTGCAGACCCAGGGGTTCTCCCGCGTCCGCGTCGACGGCACCGTGCACCCGCTCACCGAACCGCCGGCGCTGAAGAAGCAGGAGAAGCACAGCATCGAGGTGATCGTCGACCGGCTCACGGTGAAGGAGAGCGCCAAGCGCCGGCTCACCGACTCGGTGGAGACCGCGCTCGGGCTGGCCGGGGGGCTGGTCGTCCTGGACTTCGTCGACCTGCCGGAGGGTGACCCCGCGCGCGAGCGCACCTTCTCCGAGCACCTGGCCTGCGTCGACGACGGGCTGTCGTTCGAGGCGCTCGAGCCGCGCTCGTTCTCCTTCAACTCGCCCTTCGGCGCCTGCGGCGAGTGCACCGGGATCGGCACGCGCAAGGAGGTCGACCCCGAGCTCGTCGTGCCGGATCCCGGCAAGAGCCTCAACCAGGGCGCGATCGCCCCGTGGTCGAGCTCGATGAGCAACGAGTACTTCACCCGACTGCTGACCGGTCTCTCGCAGCAGATCGGCTTCTCGATGGACGATCCGTGGGAGCGGCTGCCGGCCAAGGTGCAGAAGGCGATCCTGCACGGCTCGCCCGACCAGGTGCACGTGCGCTACAAGAACCGGTACGGCCGCGAGCGCAGCTACTACGCCGCCTTCGAGGGTGTCCTGCCGTTCCTGGAGCGCCGGCACGACGACACCGACAGCGACTACATGCGGGACAAGTACGAGGGCTACATGCGCGACGTGCCCTGTCCCGTCTGCCACGGCACCCGGCTCAAGCCGGAGATCCTCGCGGTGAAGCTCAACGGCCGCTCCATCGCCGAGGTCACCAACCTCTCCATCGGCGAGGCGTCGCAGTGGCTCGGCGCGCTGGAGCTCGGGGAGCGGGAGAAGGCGATCGCCGATCGCGTGCTGCGCGAGATCCAGGCCCGGCTGTCCTTCCTCGTCGACGTCGGGCTGGACTACCTCTCCCTCGACCGCCCGGCCGCCACCCTGGCCGGCGGTGAGGCGCAGCGCATCCGGCTGGCCACCCAGATCGGATCCGGCCTCGTCGGTGTCCTCTACGTGCTGGACGAGCCGTCGATCGGGCTGCACCAGCGGGACAACACCAAGCTCATCGAGACCCTCGTGCGGCTGCGTGACATGGGCAACACGCTGATTGTCGTCGAGCACGACGAGGACACCATCAAGACCGCCGACTGGGTGGTCGACATCGGCCCGGGAGCCGGTGAGCACGGCGGCGAGGTGGTGGTCAGCGGCACGGTCGAGGACCTGCTCGCCAGCGAGCGGTCGCTGACCGGCCAGTACCTGTCCGGGCGCAAGGAGATCACCGTCCCGGCGAAACGCCGCGAGCGGACCCCGGGGCGCGAGCTGGTGGTGAAGGGCGCCCGCGAGAACAACCTGCGGGGTGTCGACGTCACCTTCCCGCTCGGCATGCTCGTCGCCGTCACCGGCGTCTCCGGGTCGGGCAAGTCCAGCCTGGTCAACGACATCCTCTACAGCGTCCTGGCCAACGAGCTGAACCGGGCGCGACTGGTGCCCGGCCGGCACCGCACGGTCACCGGGCTGGAGCACCTGGACAAGGTCGTGCACGTCGACCAGTCGCCGATCGGCCGCACCCCGCGCTCGAACCCGGCCACCTACACCGGCGTCTGGGACCACGTGCGCAAGCTGTTCGCCCAGACCTCGGAGGCGAAGGTCCGCGGCTACCTGCCGGGCCGGTTCTCCTTCAACGTGAAGGGCGGCCGCTGCGAGGCCTGCTCGGGCGACGGCACGCTGAAGATCGAGATGAACTTCCTGCCCGACGTCTACGTGCCGTGCGAGGTGTGCAAGGGCGCCCGGTTCAACCGGGAGACCCTCGAGGTGCACTACAAGGGCAAGACGGTGTCCGAGGTCCTCGACATGCCGATCGAGGAGGCGGCGGACTTCTTCGCCGCCATCCCGGCCATCGCCCGGTACCTGCGCACGCTCACCGACGTCGGCCTGGGCTACGTCCGGCTCGGCCAGCCGGCGACCACGCTCTCCGGTGGTGAGGCGCAGCGGGTGAAGCTCGCGAGCGAGCTGCAGAAGCGGTCCAACGGGCGCAGCATCTACGTCCTCGACGAGCCCACCACCGGTCTGCACTTCGAGGACATCCGCAAGCTGCTGCTGGTCCTCCAGGGGCTGGTGGACAAGGGCAACTCGGTGCTCGTGATCGAGCACAACCTCGACGTCATCAAGAGCGCCGACTGGCTGGTCGACATGGGGCCCGAGGGGGGCTTCCGCGGCGGCATGGTCGTCGCGGAGGGCACGCCGGAGTTCGTCGCCTCGGTCCCGGAGAGCCACACCGGCCGGTACCTCGTGCCGTTGCTGGACGCCGACGCCGTCGCCGCGGCGGCGGCCGGCCCGGTGAAGAAGCGGGCGCGCAAGAAGGCCAGCTGACCGGTGGACGTCGACGGCCCGCGCCCGCACGCCGGGGCCCGGGCCGTCGACGTCGCGGGCGGCTTCAGCCCGCGGCCGGAACCGCCGTCGGCAGCGGCCGGACGTCGGAGATGACGAAGCCGGAGGCCGGCAGCGTCGGCAGCCGGCGCAGGCTGACGCTGAGGTCCTGGACCCCCACCCGGTAGCGCATCGACCGGGTCAGCTGGCGGATCGCCTCGGCGATGAGCAGCCGGGTCATCGGCTCGCCGGGGCAGCGGTGGTCGTCCCCGTACTCGCCCGCGCCCTGCGGCACCAGCGTGTAGGCATCGCCCTCCCAGTCGCGGAACCGCTCGGGGCGGAACGCCTCGGGGTCCGGCCACAGCCGCGGATCGTGGTTGGTGCCGTACAGGTCCAGCAGCACCCGCAGGCCCACCTGGAAGTCGTGCCCCTGCCAGGTGAACGGCCGGCGCACCCGCCCGCCGATCAACGGGAAGAACGGGTAGTACCGGCGGACCTCGTCGACGAAGGCCATGAGGTCGGTCTCGTCACCGTCGGCGAAGGTGTCGTACCAGGACGGGTGACGCAGCAGCGCCATCGCCGCGAAGACGACGTACCGGCTGACGGCGACGATGGGCCGCAGGACGTTGAGCAGCTCCACCCCGGCAGCCGGCAGGGTGAGCGGCTCCCCGGCGGTGTCGCGATGGGCGGCGATCACGGCCAGCGCGCTGCCGGCCGGCGGCTGCAGGGCGCCGCGGCGGGTGCGCTCGACGAGGTCCCGCGCCCACCGCTCCGAGCGGTTGCGCAGCACCCTGGCCAGCCAGTTCCGTGGCCCCAGGTCACCGGCGTGGTCGACCATCGCCGACATCTCCCGGGTGCGCAGGCGCACGTCGCGCTCGCTCATCGGCAGCCCGGCCCAGCCCGCCGCCACACGGGTCAGCACCTCGTTCACCGCGTCGTGCAGCGCGACGCGACCGGCCCGCTGCCAGCGGGGGACGGCGCGGCGCCACTCGTCGGCGAGCCGCTCGGTGATCGCCTCGCTGCCGGTGCCCTGGAGCACGCTGAGGAACATGTCCTTGCGGTGGCGGTGCGGTTCGCCGTCCAGCGCCTGCACGCTGCCCTCGTCCTGGAGCAGGCGCAGCACCGACGAGGGGAACGCCCCCGTCCGGGTGAAGCGCTCACCGCTGTAGAAGATCCGGGCCGCCTCGGCGCCGCGCATGCAGACCGCCGGCTGCAGCAGCAACCGGGTGCGGAAGGCGTCCGTATCGAGCTGGTCACAGCGCCGGGAGATGAAGGCGTAGCCGTCGCGCAGCAGGGCCAGCGAGCTGTCGGGCGCGGGGAGGGTCGGGATCATCGGTCACCTCTTCCGGTCGTCGTTCCGGGCCACCCGGCACGCCTGCCCGGTGCCGCGATCGCCGAACCACGCGGCGCTGCTCGGCGTGCTGGTCGGGCGCCGTGGCGGATCGCGCGTGGGCGTGCTGCGTGGGGTCGGCGCACCCCCGGGCCGCCGCACCGCGGGGCCGCCGGACCGGGGGGTGGAGGCCACGGGGGTTGAGCGGGAAGCCCGACCGCCGTACTCTCGTTGTGACCGACGTCACGTAGAGCATTCGAGCAGCGTGGCGGAGTCCCTCGGAGGAGGACAGCGATGAGTGCGCTGACGCCCGACTGCGACCCCGATCTCTCGAACTGCGGCTCGCCCGTGTCCGGCGGGGGAGTGCGGTCGACGATCGTCCTGCTCGCTGTGCTGGCCTTGTCCGCGTCCGTCCTCACCGGTGGGGCGTCGGGCGTGATGACGGTCGCGGCCGGCGGTGCGGGAGCCGTGTCGGCCCTGGTGCTGGCGCGGCGGGCGGTTCACCTCGCCCAGCGCGCGACTGCCGGGCTCACCGCCCACGCGCCCTGGCGGTCCCGCCCGGTCGTCTGAGCCGGCGTCCCCGAGCCCGGTGCGGCGCGCTGGCGCCGGACCGGGCTCGACGCCTGCCCGCAACCGCTGGGGCGGTTGTGACGGACGGGTGCGCTCGCTGACGACGTGTCGGTGCGGCGACCTAGTGTGGAGGCATGGCCGACCCCTCCACGTACCGCCCGGCGGTCGGCTCCATCCCGGAGTCCCCGGGGGTCTACAAGTTCCGTGACCCGAACGGCCGGGTCATCTACGTGGGCAAGGCCAAGAGCCTCCGGCAGCGGCTGAACAGCTACTTCGCCGACGTCGCGGGCCTGCACCCGCGCACGCGCCAGATGGTGACGACGGCGTCGAGCGTGGAGTGGACCGTCGTCGGCACCGAGGTCGAGGCGCTCCAGCTCGAGTACAACTGGATCAAGGAGTTCGACCCCCGCTTCAACGTCCGCTACCGCGACGACAAGAGCTACCCGAGCCTCGCCGTGACGCTGAACGAGGAGTACCCGAGGCTGCAGGTCATGCGCGGGCCCAAGAAGAAGGGCGTCCGCTACTTCGGCCCCTACGCCCACGCCTGGGCGATCCGCGAGACCCTCGACACGCTGACCCGCGTCTTCCCGGCACGGACCTGCTCCACCGGCGTCTTCAAGCGCGCCGGCCAGATCGGCCGGCCCTGCCTGCTGGGCTATATCGGCAAGTGCGCCGCCCCGTGCGTGGGCCGGGTGAGCGCCGAGGAGCACCGGCGGATCGTCGACGACTTCTGCGACTTCATGGCCGGGCGCACCGACTCGATGATCAAGCGGCTCGAGCGGGAGATGGGTGAGGCCGCCGAGGCGATGGAGTACGAGAAGGCCGCCCGGCTCCGCGACGACATCGGAGCGCTCAAGCGGGCGATGGAGAAGCAGGCCGTCGTCCTCGGCGACGGCACCGACGCCGACGTCGTCGCCTTCGCCCAGGACGAGCTCGAGGCGGCCGTCCAGGTCTTCCACGTCCGCGGCGGGCGGGTGCGCGGGCAGCGGGGCTGGATCATCGACAAGGTCGAGGACGTCACCACCGGCGAACTGGTGGAGCAGTTCCTCCTCCAGGTGTACGGCGGGGTCGACGAGGAGACCGGCGTCGGTGAGGCCGGCGAGGCCGTCCCGCGCGAGGTGCTCGTCCCCGAGCTGCCCGACGACGCCGACGTCTACGTCGAGCTGCTCGAGGAGCTCCGCGGCGGCCGGGTCTCACTGCGCGTGCCGCAACGGGGCGACAAGCGCAGCCTCATGGAGACCGTCGAGCGCAACGCCAAGGAGGCGTTCGCCCGGCACCGGGTGAAGCGGTCCAGTGACCTGACCGCTCGCTCGCTCGCGCTGTCGGAGCTCCAGGAGGCGCTCGAGCTGCCCGACGCACCGCTGCGGATCGAGTGCATCGACATCAGCCACGTCCAGGGCACCAACGTGGTGGCCTCGATGGTCGTCTTCGAGGACGGGCTGGCGAAGAAGTCCGACTACCGCCGGTTCTCCGTCACCGAGGGCACCGACGACACCGCGGCCATGGCCGAGGTGGTCCGCCGCCGCTTCGCCCGGCACCTCAAGGACGAGGCCGACCGCCGGGACGAGCAGGGGATCGCCGCCGAGGAGGGGCGCCCCCGCCGGTTCGCCTACCCGCCGAACCTGCTGGTGGTCGACGGCGGTGCTCCCCAGGTGGCCGCGGCCGCGCGCTCGCTGGACGAGCTCGGCATCGTCGACGTCGCCGTCTGCGGGCTGGCCAAGCGCATGGAGGAGGTGTGGCTGCCGGGGGAGAGCGACCCGGTGATCCTGCCGCGCACCTCGGAGGCGCTCTACCTGCTGCAGCGGGTGCGCGACGAGGCCCACCGCTTCGCCATCACCTACCACCGGCAGAAGCGGTCCACCGGCATGCTGGTCTCCCTCCTGGACGACGTCCCCGGGCTCGGGGAGACGCGTCGCAAGGCGTTGATGAAGCAGTTCGGCTCGCTCAAACGGTTGCGGGCCGCGACAGTGGAGGAGCTCATGGCGGTACCCGGCATCGGCCGGCGGACGGCGGAGGCGGTGCAGATGGCGGTGGCCGAACCGGTGCCGGCGCCCGAGGAGGGGAAGCCGCCGGCGGCGGAGACCACCCTCGCGCCCCAGGGCCCGGCCGAGCAGGGCGTCCCGCGCGCCGGCTCCGGGAACACCGCCGAGGTCGGCCGGGTGGCCTCGTGACCGCGGACGCCGGCAGGGAGGCCGAGGCGCCGGCCCAGGGGCCCGGCACCACGCCCCCGGTGGGGCCCCAGAACGACGTCTCGCCGGCGATGGACCCGGCGAGCACGGAGACCCAGCCACTCGAGGTCGTCGTCGTCACCGGGCTCTCGGGCGCCGGGAAGAACAGCGCCGGCCGGGTGCTCGAGGACCTCGGCTGGTTCGTCGTGGACAACCTGCCGCCGGCGCTGCTGCTGCCGATGGTGGAGCTGGGCGCCCGCGGGGACCTGCGCCGGTTCGCCGCCGTCGTCGACGTCCGCAGCCGGGCCTTCTCCAGCGACCTGCAGGAGGCCATCCGGGTCCTCTCCGAGGCCGGGCACCGGCCCCGGGTGGTGTACGTGCACGCCCGCGACGAGGTGCTGGTCCGGCGCTACGAGTCCGTCCGTCGGGAGCACCCGCTGCAGGGGAACGGCACGCTCATCGACGGGATCACCGCCGAACGCGCGCTGCTCACCGGCATCGCCGGCGAGGCCGATCTGTGGGTGGACACCAGCGATCTCAACGTCCACCAGCTACGTGCCACCCTGGAGAACGCGTTCGCCCGCGACGGCCAGACCCCGCCCCTCACCGCGACGGTGATGAGCTTCGGCTTCAAGTACGGGCTGCCGCTGGACGCCGACCTCGTGGTGGACGCCCGCTTCCTGCCGAACCCGCACTGGGTGCCGGAGCTGCGGGGGCACACCGGGCGCGACGCCGACGTCCGCGACTACGTGCTCGGGCAGCAGGACGCCGCCAACTTCCTGGACCGGTACGGCGAGGTGCTGCGGCTGCTGCTGCCCGGCTACCGCCGCGAGGGCAAGCGCTACCTGACGCTCGCGGTCGGCTGCACCGGCGGGAAGCACCGCAGCGTGGCGATCGCCGAGGAGTTCGCCCGGCGGCTGGGCGCCGAGGGCATCGCCGCCGTGGCCCGGCACCGCGACCTGGGGCGCGAGTAGTGGCAGGGCCGACGGTCCCGGGACGAGCGCCCCGGGTGGTCGCCTTCGGCGGCGGGCACGGCCTGGCGGCTGCGCTGGCCGCCTGGCGCCGGATCACCCCGGCGCTGACCGCCGTGGTGACGGTGGCCGACGACGGCGGCTCCTCCGGGCGGATCCGGCGGGAGATGCCGGTGCTGCCGCCCGGCGACCTGCGCATGGCGCTGGCCGCGCTCGCGGGTGAGGCCGAGCGCGAGCAGACCCTCGCCACGCTGTTCCAGCACCGTTTCGGTGGCAGCGGTGTCCTGGCCGGCCACCCGGTCGGCAACCTGCTCCTGACCGGGCTGACGGAGATGTTCGGCGGTGACACCGTCCGGGCCCTCGACGAGCTCTGCTCGCTCGTCGGTGCCGCCGGCCGGGTGCTGCCCATGGCCGACGAGCCACTGGACCTGGTCGCCCGGGTGGAGACCGCCGACCCGGACGACCCGGCCCGCGTGCGCACCATCCGCGGGCAGGTGGCGATCGCGGCGACCCCGGGCCGGGTCCGCGAGATCCGGCTCGCCCCGGCCGATCCGGTGGTGCACCCCGCGGTGCTCGAGGCGATCGCCGCGGCGGACGTGGTCTCGCTCGGGCCCGGCTCCTGGTACACCTCGGTGCTGCCGCACCTGCTCGTGCCCCGGCTCCGTGCCGCCCTGGCGGCGACCCGGGCACGGGTGGTGGTGGTGCTGAACCTGGAACCGCAGCCCGGCGAGACGGACGGCTTCTCCCCGGAGGAGCACCTGTCCGTGTTGCAGGTCCATCTGGACGGAGTGGCGTTGCACACCGTGATCGCGGACGTGGAATCGGTGGTTGACCGCCGTGGTCTGCTTGAGGCGGTCCGCGGGTGCGGCGCGGAGCTGCTGCTGGCGCCGGTCGCCGAGCCGGACGGCGCGCCGCGGCACGACCCGGTGCGGCTGTCCGCGGCGCTGGCCTCCGTGGTCGGGCTGCGGTGAACGAATAGCGGTGTGCGAGCGGGTACCAGGTGGACGGTCGACCGGCCGGCACGAGGGGGAGAGGGGACGGCGTAGATGACGCTGACCCGGACTGCGGGGGCGGCAAACCCCGGGGGAACGTGGGGGTGGACGGCGTGGCGATGACCGCGATGGTGAAGGACGAGCTCTCCAGGGTGGAGTGCACGAAGACCTCCGAGCGCAAGGCCGAGGTGACCGCGCTGCTGCGGTTCTCCGGTGGCCTGCACATCGTCGGTGGTCGCGTGGTCATCGAGGCCGAGCTGGACACCGGCTCGGTCGCCCGGCGGCTGCGGCGGGACATCAGCGAGGTCTACGGCTACACCAGCGGGGTGAGCGTGCTCGCCGGCGGCAACATCCGCCGCGGCGTGCGCTACCTGGTCCGCATCGCCAAGCACGGCGAAGGTCTGGCCCGCCAGACAGGCCTGGTCGACCAGCGCGGACGCCCGGTCCGGGGCCTGCCCCCGGCGGTCGTGTCCGGCAGCATCAACGACGCCGAGGCTGCCTGGCGCGGAGCCTTCCTCGCCCACGGTTCCCTGACCGAGCCCGGCCGCTCCTCCTCTCTGGAGGTCACCTGCCCCGGCCCGGAGGCGGCGATGGCCCTCGTCGGAGCCGCTCGCCGCCTGGGCATCGCCGCCAAGGCCCGCGAGGTGCGCGGGGCCGACCGGGTCGTCGTCCGGGACGGCGACGCGATCAGCGCGCTGCTCACCCGCATGGGCGCCCACGACGCGGTGCTCGCCTGGGAGGAGCGGCGGATGCGCCGGGAGGTCCGGGCCACCGCCAACCGCCTGGCCAACTTCGACGACGCCAACCTGCGCCGCTCGGCGCGGGCCGCCGTCGCCGCCAGCGCCCGGGTCGAGCGGGCCCTGCAGATCCTCGGGGAGGACGCTCCGGAGCACCTCCTCGTCGCCGGCCGGCTCCGCCTGGAGTTCGGTCAGGCCTCGCTGGAGGAGCTCGGGCAGCGGGCCGACCCGCCGATGACCAAGGACGCGGTCGCCGGCCGCATCAGGCGTCTGCTGGCCATGGCCGACAAGCGGGCCAAGGATCTCGGCATCCCCGACACGGAGTCGGTCGTCACCGACGACATGCTGACCCAGTAGCGGCCCGGCCCCGCCCGGCACTGCTCGACCGTTTCGTCGACCGGCCCGTCGCCCCCCGGGGTGGCGGGCCGGTCGACGTGCGGGCGCCGGCCCGACGTCCCGACTCACCTCTCGGCCTCTTGGCTCACCTGACGGGGTCCTGGCTCACCGTCGACACTGAGCCAGGACCCCTGTTGATCAGGTGACCTGATCAACAGGGGGCGGGTGCTCGAACGGGGCGAGTGGGAGCCGCGTCTCGCCGCGACCGATAGGGTCTGCACGGAGCGAGGCCGCGCGGTCCGCGCGGCAGCCAACGTGACGGTTCCCATGGGAGGTCTGCAGTGACGGTCCGGGTAGGCATCAACGGATTCGGCCGGATCGGCCGCAACTTCTGGCGTGCCGCCGCCGCCAGCGGCCAGGACATCGAGATCGTGGCGGTGAACGACCTCACCAGCAACGAGGCGCTCGCCCACCTGCTGAAGTACGACAGCATCCTGGGCGTCCTCAAGGAGGACGTCGCCGCCGACGGCGAGGGCATCAAGATCGGCGGGAAGACCATGAAGGTCCTCTCCGAGCGCGATCCGGCCAACCTGCCGTGGGGCGACCTGGGCGTCGACGTCGTCGTCGAGTCCACCGGTTTCTTCACCAAGGCCGCCGACGCGCGCAAGCACGTCGACGCCGGTGGGGCCAAGAAGGTCATCATCTCCGCGCCGGCCACCGACGACGACATCACCATCGTCATGGGCGTCAACGACAACCTGTACGACGGCTCGCAGACGATCATCAGCAACGCCTCGTGCACCACCAACTGCCTGGCCCCGCTGGCCAAGGTCCTCAACGACGCGTTCGGCATCGAGCGCGGCCTGATGACCACCATCCACGCCTACACCGCCGACCAGAACCTGCAGGACGGCCCGCACAAGGACCTGCGTCGCGCCCGCGCCGCCGCCCTCAACATGGTGCCCACCTCCACCGGTGCGGCGAAGGCGATCGGCCTGGTCCTGCCCGAGCTCAAGGGGAAGCTCGACGGCTACGCCATCCGCGTCCCGGTGCCCACCGGCTCGGCGACCGACCTCACCGTCCAGCTGACGAAGCAGGCCTCGGCCGACGAGATCGACGCCGCCTACCGCGAGGCCGCCGCCGGCCCGCTCGGCAAGTACCTCACCTACACGGACGCGCCGATCGTCTCCTCCGACATCGTCACCGACCCGTCGTCGTGCATCTACGACGCCAAGCTCACCAAGGTCTTCGGGCCGATGGCCAAGGTGCTCGGCTGGTACGACAACGAGTGGGGCTACTCCAACCGCCTCGTCGACCTGACCACCCTGGTGGGCAAGTCCCTCTGATGCGCTCCGTCGACGACCTCATCGCCGAAGGCGTGTCGGGTCGGCGCGTGCTCCTGCGCGCCGACCTAAACGTCCCGCTGGACAAGAAGACCCGCGCGATCACCGACGACGGCCGGATCAGCGCCAGCCTGCCCACGCTCCAGGCGCTGCGGGAGGCCGGGGCGCGGGTGGTCGTGGCCGCCCACCTCGGCCGCCCGAAGGGCGCGCCCGACCCGCAGTTCTCGCTCGGGCCGGTCGCCGCCCGCCTGGGCGAGCTGCTCGGGACGACGGTCCCGCTGGCGTCCGACGTGGCCGGCGAGGACGCGCAGGCCAAGGCCGCCGCCCTCGGCGACGGCGACGTCCTGCTGCTGGAGAACGTCCGCTTCGAGGCCGCCGAGACGGCCAAGGACGCCGCCGAGCGGGGCGCGCTCGCCGACCGGCTCGCCACGCTGGCCGACGTCTACGTCGACGACGCCTTCGGCGCGGTGCACCGGGCGCACGCCTCGGTCTTCGACGTCGCCGAGCGGCTCCCGCGCTACGCCGGGCGGCTGGTCGCCCGCGAGCTCGAGGTGCTCACCCGGCTCACGGCCGAACCCGAGCGGCCGTACGTCGTCGTGCTCGGTGGCTCCAAGGTCAGCGACAAGCTCGCGGTGATCGAGGCGCTCCTGCCCAAGGTGGACCGGCTGCTCGTCGGCGGCGGGATGTGCTTCACCTTCCTGGCCGCGCAGGGGCACGGGGTCGGGAAGTCGCTGCTGGAGACCGACCAGGTCGAGACCTGCCGCCGGCTGCTGGCCGAGGCCGGCGACCGGATCGTGCTCCCGGTCGACGTCGTCTGCGCGCCGGAGTTCAGCGCGGACGCCCCGACCACCACCGTGGCGGTCGACGCCATCCCGGACGACCAGATGGGCCTGGACGTCGGCCCGCGCACCGTGGAGCTCTTCGGGACCACCCTGGGCGACGCCCGCACGGTGTTCTGGAACGGGCCGATGGGGGTCTTCGAGCTGGCTCCCTTCCAGGCGGGCACCCGCGGGGTGGCCCAGGCGGTCTCCGCCGTCGCCGGCTTGTCGGTCGTGGGCGGCGGGGACTCGGCGGCCGCTGTCCGGGTGCTGGGCCTCGACGAGGACGCCTACGGGCACATCAGCACCGGCGGTGGTGCGTCGCTGGAGTACCTGGAGGGCCGGGAGCTCCCGGGCCTCGCCGTGCTGGCCGACCGAGCGGGGGAGTGAGATGGCCCGCAACGACCGCCGCACCCAGCCCCGCGAGGGCCGCCGGCCGCTCATCGCCGGCAACTGGAAGATGCACATGACCCACCTGGAGGCCATCGGGCTCGTCCAGAAGGTCGTGTTCTCCCTCAAGGAGAAGGAGCTCGACGCCACCGAGGTCGTCGTCCTCCCGCCCTTCACCGCCCTGCGCAGCGTGCAGACGCTGGTGGCCGGCGACAAGCTGGCGATCGGCTACGGAGCCCAGGACCTCTCCGCCCACGACGCCGGCGCCTACACCGGTGAGGTCAGCGGGGGCATGCTCGCTGCGCTCGCCTGCACGTACGTGACCGTGGGGCACTCCGAGCGGCGGGCGCTGCACGCGGAGGACGACGCCGTGGTGGCCGCCAAGGTGCAGGCGGCGGTGCGCCACGGGCTCGTGCCGATCGTGTGCGTGGGGGAGGGGCTCGACGTCCGACAGGCCGGCGACCACGTCGCGCACTGCACCCGGCAGCTGGACGCCGCGCTCGAGAACCTGACCGCCGAGCAGGTGGGCGGGCTGGTGGTCGCCTACGAGCCGGTGTGGGCCATCGGCACCGGCGAGGTGGCCACCCCGGAGGACGCGCAGGAGGTGTGCGGTGCCCTGCGGGCGCGGCTCGCCGAGCGCTTCGGCGCCGAGACCGGCGCCGGCGTCCGTATCCTCTACGGCGGGTCGGTGAAGGCCGCCAACACGGCCGGGATCCTGGCCGGGGCGGACATCGACGGCGCACTCGTCGGTGGGGCCAGCCTGGACGCCGACGAGTTCGCGCAGATCTGCCGGATCGCCGGCGGTAGCTGAACCCTGCTGCCCGTCCCCGGCCGCAGACGGAAGGGGGCGGGCAGCAGGTGGAGCCTTCGACGCTGGAGCGGGTGACCGACCGGCTCCCGCCGTGGGCCCGGGACTGGTCCCCGCGGCGCCTGCTCGCGGCCGCGGCGGTGATCCTGCTGGTCGCCGTCCTCGCGGTCAGCTGCCTGGGTGGCGCGGGCGGCCGAGCCGACGTGCCGGTGCTCGCCGACGGACCCGACGCCGGCATCGAGGGTGTCCGGTCGCCGTCGGACGAGCGCGGCGGCACGCTCCGGGTGGTCGCCCCGGCCATCGACAGCCTGGACCCGCAGCGCTCCTACCTGCCGGGGGTGTGGAACCTCATGCGGCTGTACGCCCGCACCCTCGTCACGTTCGCCAGCGCGCCGGGGGAGACCGGCGAACTCGTCCCGGACCTGGCCACCGACCTGGGCACCGTGTCCGAGGACGGGCTGCGCTGGACCTTCACCCTCAAGGACGGCGTCCGCTTCGAGAACGGCCGGCCCATCACCAGCGCCGACGTGAAGTACGGCATCCAGCGTTCGTTCGCCTCCGACGTGATCGTCGGGGGCCCCACCTACCTCGTGGGCCTGCTGGACGACCCCGCCAACCCCTACCCGGGGCCGTACTCCACCGACGAGGACGACCCCGACCTGACCTCGATCGAGACGCCCGACGACCGCACGATCGTCTTCCAGCTGCGCGCCCCGCAGCCTGACCTGCCGTACGTGCTGGCGCTGCCGTCGGCCAGCCCGGTACCGGCGGAGGCCGACACCCGCGGTGCGTACGGCGACGACCCGGTGTCCTCCGGGCCGTACGCCATCTCCTCGGTCGACCCGCAGACGGGCATCCTGCTGGAGCGGAACCCGGAGTGGGACCCGGCCACCGACCAGGTGCGGACGGCGCTGCCCGACAGCGTGGTGGTGCGCACGGACCTCTCGGGGCTGGCGCGGGACCAGGCGCTGCTCGCCGGCTCCGCCGACATCGACATCTCGGGCACCGGGGTGATGCCTGCGACGACGGCCCGCCTCGCCGGGGACGACGGCGAGCAGCTGCTGGACCGGGTCGACGACGTCACCACCGGCGCCGTGCGTCTGCTCGCGCTGCCCACCGACGTCGCGCCGATGGACGACGCCGCCTGCCGGGCCGCCGTCGCCGCGGCGATCGACCGGCGTGCCGTCCAGTCCGCACTCGGCGGTGCCGTCGACGCGGTGCGCAGCAACCAGCTGTGGCCACGGGCGCTGCCGGACGGGCCGGGAGGGGGCGACGACGGCCCGGACCTGGATGCCGCCCGGGCCGCCCTGGCCGAGTGCGGCCAGCCCGACGGGTTCGCCACCGTCCTCGCCGTGCCCGACGTGCGCAGCAGCGTCGACGTCGCCGAGGAGATCGCCGGCCATCTGGGCGAGATCGGGATCGACGTCGAGGTCCGCCCGCTGGACCCGGCAACCTTCTACGCGACCGACGTCGGCAACCCGGACAACGTGGCCCGCAGCGGGTACGGGCTCGTGCTGGCCACCCGGACCGCGGACTTCCCGACGGCCGGGTCCTTCCTCGTCCCCCTCGTCGACGGGCGCAGCATCGCCCGGGTGGGCAATCCCAATCACGCCCGGCTGGACGACCCGGAGGTCAACGCCCTGGTCGACCGGGCGAAGGCGGGGGAGGTGGCGTGGGCGGAGGTGGCCGAGGCGGCGCTGGCTCGAGCCGCCTACGTCCCGCTGGTCGAGACGCGCATCCAGCTCCTGGCGGGGCAGCGGCTGCGCAACGGCCTGGTCATGCGGCCGTACGACGGCTACGACGTCGCCACTGCAGGCGTCCGATGACAGCCGCGGGTCGGCGCCGGCAGGGCTGACCGGACCACCCGGCCCCGTCGGCTACGCTCGAACCGAGAACTGGCGTCCGTCGCCGGTCGCCGATACTTCCGGAGAGGTCAATGGAGCTGTTCCTCAACGTGCTGCTGGTCCTCAGCAGCCTGCTGCTGGTGGTGCTGATCCTGCTGCACCGCGGCAAGGGGGGCGGGCTCTCCTCGATGTTCGGGGGCTCGGTGTCCTCCTCGCTGTCCGGGTCGTCGGTGGTGGAGAAGAACCTCAACCGGCTGACCGTGCTCACCGCCCTCATCTGGACCGTCTGCATCGTGGCACTGGGCATCCTGATCAAGGTCAACCCCTGACCGCACGCCTCGTGCGCTGAATCACAACCGGCACGCAATCGTGACCGGGAAGCGCCCCGTCAAGCCCTAGACTTCCCCCGCGGTGGTCGGCGTCGCCGCAACCCGGACCGACGATCAGGGGGCACACGTGGCTGGTGGGAATGCGATCCGGGGCACCCGGGTCGGGGCGGGTCCGGTCGGCGAGGTGGAACGCGGCGAGTCCGCGCCCCGGCGCCGGATCCCCTTCTGGTGCGCCAACGGGCACGAGACCCGCGTGGTGCTCGCGAGCGAGGCCGAGGTACCCGAGCTGTGGGACTGTCCGCGCTGCGGGCTGCCGGCCGGGCAGGACCGCACCGCCCCGCCGCCGGCGCCCCGGATCGAGCCCTACAAGACGCACCTGGCGTACGTGCGGGAACGGCGCAGCGACGCCGACGGCGACGCCCTGCTCGAGGAGGCGTTGCACCGGCTCCGCGTGCGTCGCGGGGGCTGACTCAGCCGGCGGGCCGGGGCAGGCGTGAGGCGGCATCGGCGTCGAGCAGCCAGCGCGTCGCCCGGGTGCCGTGGACCCCTGCCGCGGGGAGGTCGACCGGGTCGGCGCCGTTCAGCGCCGCCGCCACGGCCTCGGCCTTGCCCTCGCCCGCGACGAGCAGCCAGACCTCCTCGGCGCTGTTGATCGCCGGAAAGCCGAGGCTGACGCGCGTGGGCGGCGGCTTGGGGCAGTCGTGCACGGCGAGCACCGGCCGGGCGTCCCGGGCCGCGGGGGAGTCCGGGAAGATCGACGCCGTGTGACCTTCGGGCCCCATGCCGAGCAGCAGCACGTCGAAGCGCGGCAGGTCTCGGCCCTCCCCGGCGTGGCCCCGCAGCTCCGTCAGGTAGGCCGCGGCGGCCTCCTCGGGCGATCCACACCCGGAGTCGGACGCCGGCATCGCGTGCACCCGTTCCGCGGGGACGGGGACGCGGTCCAGCAGCGCCGCGCGGGCCTGCTTCTCGTTGCGCTCGTCGTCGTCGGCGGGGACGAAGCGCTCGTCGCCCCACCACACGTCGACGGCGGTCCAGTCCACGACCTCCCGCACCGGCTCCGCCGCGAGTCCGGCGACCCGTTCCAGCACGGCGATGCCGATGCCGCCGCCGGTCAGCACGACCGACGCCGTGCCGTGCACGGCCTGGGCGGCGGCGAGCCGGGCGACGAGCGCCTCGGCGACCGCGCGGGCCAGCCGGTCGGCGTCCGGCTCGATCACGACGGCGGGCACGGGCCGGTCGCCGTCCGCCAGCTCGGCGGACACCCGGTCCCCAGGGGACAGGCTCATCCGGTTCCTCCTTCCGTGGCGCCTTCCCGGACGGGGGACCCGTCCGGGGCAGCGGGGTCGAACCACACGTGCTTCCGGACCGGTGCACGGTCCGACAGCCCCGTGAGGCCGGTCGCCGCCTCCAGCGCATCGCTGTAGGGCTCGTCGGGATCCAGCCGGTGCAGCTCCTCGCTGAGCAGGTCTCCGAGCGGCCGATCGGGGAGGGCCACGCTCGAGTCGGGCCGGTAGGGCTGGGTGATCACCGCGCCGCCGCGGTGGTCGGCGCGGATCCGCACCTCCTCGTCCTGGTCGAGCTGCAGGGTGATGGCCTCGACGCCGCTCGGTCCGGTGCGGCGCTCGGCGGTGGTGACGTCGATCGGGCAGCCGCCACGGGAGGAGAGCCACCCCGCCAGCAACCGGGTGGTGGCGTTGTGCGGGTCGCCCTCGATCGTGCCGCCCTGCAGGTGCACCGCCCCGCCGCGCCGGCCGAACACGGAGTCCAGCGTCGAGGCGAGCGCCGCGCGCCAGGCGGTGCTCCGGGTCCACGCCAGGTCGGAGTCACCGGGGGCGTAGTCCTCCGCCCGGACCCGGAGGGCCGCCAAGGGGTCCTCGGCGAGCGAGGTGTCGGTGATCCGGCGGTCGGCGAAGACCCCGAGGGCGTCGGTGGCGATCCGCTCCGGCGGTGCTTCGTGCCACCAGGTGACCACCGGGGCGTCGGCCGCCAGCAGGGGGAGCACGACCGACTCGGCGTGCAGTGCGAGCCGCCCGTACATGCGCATCACCACCGCCTCGCCAGGGCCCAGGCGGCCGCCGATGAGGACCTCGGCGTCCAGTCGCGGGCCGGGGGCGTCGATCTGCCGGCGCACCACGATGAGCAGCCGGCAGGGGTGCAGCTCGGCGGCGTGCGTCGCCGCCTCCTCCGCCTCGGTCACCCGGCTCTCGTCGGCGACGACGACCAGCGTCAGCGCGACGCCGGACAGGACCGCACCGCCGGTGCGCCGCTGGGCGGCCAGTTCCTTCACCACCGCGGATCCGGTGGTGTCCCAGAGGGTCGTCACGGGGTCTCCTCCGCTCGCGTCGGGTGCGGGCTGTCGGTGCGCGGGCCGGTCACGGTCGCCGCCAGCGGCGGCCCTCGGCCGCGAGCATCTCGTCGGCGGCCCGCGGGCCCCACTCGCCCGCCCGGTAGGGATAGGGGTCGCTGCCCTGCCAGAACTCCTGCAACGGGTCGATGACCGCCCAGGACGCCTCCACCTCCGCGTTGCGGGGGAAGAGGGTGGCGTCGCCGAGCAGGACGTCGAGGAGCAGCCGCTCGTAGGCCTCGGGGCTGCTCTCGGTGAACTGCTCGCCGTACAGGAAGTCCATGGACACGTCCCGGACCTCCATCACGCTCCCGGGGACCTTAGAGCCGAACTTGAGGGTGACCCCTTCGTCGGGCTGCACCCGCACGACCAGCTGGTTGTTGCCCAGCTCCTCGGTGTCGGTCTCGGCGAACGGCAGGTGCGGTGCCCGCTTGAACACCAACGCGATCTCGGTGACCCGGCGCGGGAGCCGCTTGCCGGTGCGCAGGTAGAACGGCACCCCGGCCCAGCGCCGGGTTTCCACGCCCAGCCGCACCGCCGCGTAGGTCTCGGTGGTCGATCCGGGGTCGACGCCGTCCTCCTGCCGGTAGGCCCGGGCGCGCTGGCCGGCCAGCCACCCCTGCTGGTACTGCCCGCGGACCGCGAACGTGCGCAGGTCCTCGGGCAGCGAGATCGCCCGCAGCACCTTGAGCTTCTCGGTGCGGATCTCCTCGGCGGAGAACTCGACCGGCTCCTCCATCGCGGTCAGCGCCAGCAGCTGCAGCAGGTGGTTCTGCAGCACGTCCCGCGCCGCACCGGTCTTCTCGTAGAACCCGGCCCGTCCGCCGATCCCCACGTCCTCCGCCATGGTGATCTGCACCGAGTCGACGTGGTGGCCGTTCCACACGGGCTCGAAGAGGCTGTTGGCGAACCGCAGCGCCATCAGGTTCTGGACGGTCTCCTTGCCCAGGTAGTGGTCGATGCGGAAGACGTCGTCCGCCGTGAAGACCGAGTCCACCAGCGCGTTGAGCTCCCGGCTGGACCCCAGGTCGGTCCCGAACGGCTTCTCGACCACGACCCGGCGCCAGCGCTCGGACGTGCTCTCGGCCATGCCGGTGCGCTGCATCTGCTTCAGCACGATGGGAAACATCGCGGGCGGGATCGACAGGTAGAACGCCGCGTTGCCACCGATGCCGTGGCTGCCCTCCAGCTCGTCAAGGTGCTCGGCCAGCTCGTCGAAGGCGTTGTCGTCGTCGAAGCTGCCCTGGACGAAGCGGACCGTGCCGGCCAGGCGCTCCCAGACCTCCTCGCGCCAGGGCGTGCGGGCGTTGCGCCGGGCCGCTTCCCGGGCCAGCTCGGCGAACTCGGTGTCGCCCCAGTCGCGGCGGGCGAAGCCGAGCAGGGCGAAGTTCGTGGGCAGCAGGCCGCGGTTGGCCAGGTCGTAGACGGCGGGGAGCAGCTTCTTGCGCGCGAGGTCGCCGGTGATGCCGAAGACGACCAGGGCGCAGGGTTCGGGCACGCGGGGCAGCCGGCGGTCCCGCGGGTCGCGCAGCGGGTTGGGGATCATCGTCCGTCCTCGTGGTCGGGGGGACCCGTCGTCCGGCGTGTCGGACCGGGCGGCGGAGTGGGTCGGGCGCGGATCGAGGGGCGGCTCGCTGGTCGGTGCCCCAGATCAGCAGCCCAGCGCGGTGAGCAGCTGGTCGATGCCGGCCTCGCGGTCGGTGAGGTGCAGGTGGAGCAGCGGGCAGCCACGATCGGCGAGCGCCTTGCGGTCGCCGGCTGCCTGCGCCGCCTGCAGCATGCCGAAGGTGTACGGGCGGTCCGGCACCGGGAGGTCCTCGCCGAGTGCCCCGGTGAGCTGCAGGAAGACGCCGACCGGAGGACCGCCCTTGTGGTACTGGCCGGTCGAGTGCAGGAAGCGGGGGCCCCACCCGAAGGTCACCACCTGCTCGGTCCGGCTCGCCAGCGACCTGCGCACCTCGGCGGCGCGCGCGTCCCGGTGCCGGTCGAGGTACGCCATGACGGCGAGGTACCCGCGGGGCTGGACGGCGGCCAGCAGCGCGTCGAGGGTCAGCGAGAGACCGTCGAGCGAGGAGAGGTCGACCCCGTCGAGGACCGAGGCGGTCCCGCGGATCTCCACCGCGCCGATCGTCGCCGCCGGCTGCTCGTCGGGCAGCCCGGCGGCGAGGAGCACGGAGGTGTTCTCCTTGCTCTCGGTCACGTTCGGCTGGTCGAAGGGGTTGATCCCCAGCACCCGGCCGGCGACCGCGGTCGCGTACTCCCAGCCGAGGAATTGCGCGCCGAGCGGCCCGGTGACGCCGAGCGCCGGCCCCGGGCCGGGGGCGTCGGCTCCCACCAGGCCCAGCAGGACGTCGGGGGCCGAGCTGGCGGACGCCTCCGGCCGCTCGAGGACGACGGGGAGGATCCCGCGGCCCTCCTTGCCCGTCGACTCGGCGATGAGCTGCTCGGCCCAGTCGCCGAAGCCCTCGATCGGGGGGACGCCGGCGTCGGCGAGGGCCAGCTTGTCGCGCCCGGCGCCGAACGCCGCGGCCAGCACGATCCCCAGTTCCATGGCCGGGTTGCGCGGGGCGGCGAGCTGCTGGGCCAGCTGCGCCGCGTCGTCGATCAGCGCGGCGACGTCGGCACCGGCGAGGGCGGCGGGCACCAGTCCGAAGGCGGAGAGCGCGCTGTACCGGCCACCGACGGTGGGGTCGGCGAGGAATACCGCGCGGGCCCCCATGGCGGCGGACGCTTCCGCCAGGGGGGACCCGGGATCGGTGACGACGACGAACCGCGCGCCGATCTGGCTCTCGTCCAGGCCGGCACGGGCGAACGCGGCTGCGAACGCCCGCCGCTGGCTGTCGGTCTCCAGCGTTCCGCCGGACTTGGAGCTGACCACCACGACGGTGCGCTCCAGTTCGGTCATGGCGGCGGCCACCTGACCGGGATCGGTGGAGTCCAGGACGACCAGCGGCACGCCCGCCGTCCGGCAGATCACCTCCGGGGCCAGCGACGAGCCACCCATGCCGCAGAGCACGATGCGGTCCAGCCCCTCGGCGACCAGCTGGGTGCGCAGCTCGGCCAGCGCGGTGAGCAGCGACCGGGAGGTGGCCGGCAGGTCGATCCAGCCGAGCCGGACCGCGGCCTCGCTCTCCGCGTCGGGGCCCCACAGCGTCGGGTCCTTGCGGACCAGCCGGGCGGCGACGTCGTCCTCGTCCAGTTGCCGGCGGAGAGCGCCGGGGATCTCCAACCCCGTGCAGCTGACCGCCAGGGTCACTTCTTGTCCTCGAGCTCGCTTCGTACCGAGTCGGTGAGCTCGTCCCAGGAGTCGACGAACTTCTGCACGCCCTCGTCCTCGAGCACGCGGAAGACGTCGTCGAGGTCCACGCCGGCGTCGCGCACCGCCTGCATGACCCCCGCCGCGTCGTCGTAGGCCTTCTGCACGGGCGTCCCGGGGGCGCCGTGGTCCGCGTAGGCCATCATCGTCTTCTCCGGCATGGTGTTGACCGTGCCCGGCGCGATGAGCTCGCTGATGTACATCGTGTCGGAGTAGTCGGGGTTCTTGACTCCGGTCGAGGCCCACAGCGGCCGCTGCCGAGCCGCGCCCTGCGCCTCGAGGGCCCGCCAGCGGTCGGAGGAGAACACCTCCTCGTAGGCCTGGTAGGCCAGCTGCGCGTTGGCGATGCCGGCCTTGCCCTTGAGCGAGGCGTCGGCGCCGGCCGCGTCGAGGCGCTTGTCGATCTCGCTGTCCACCCGGGACACGAAGAACGACGCCACCGACGCGATGCCCTCGAGCGATCCGCCCTCGGCCACACGCTTCTCCAGGCCCGCGAGGTAGGCGTCCATCACGGCGCGGTAGCGCTCCAGGCTGAAGATGAGCGTGACGTTGACGCTGATGCCGTTGGCGATCGTCTCGGTGATCGCGGGCAGGCCGGCCTCGGTCGCCGGGATCTTGATGTAGAGGTTGGGCCGGTCGACCAGCCACCACAGGTGGGCGGCCTCGGCGGCGGTGGCGTCGGTGTCGTGCGCCAGGCCGGGGGCCACCTCGAGGGAGACCCGGCCGTCGCCCGGCTGCCGGTCGGCGATCGGGCGGAGCAGGTCGCAGGCGTCCCGGACGTCGGCGGCGGTGATCGTCCGCAGCGCCTCCTCGACGCTGACCTCGCGGACGGCGAGCGCGTGCAGCTGGTCGTCGTAGGAGTCCGACCCGCTGATCGCCGCCGCGAAGATGGTCGGGTTCGTGGTGACGCCCACGACGCTGTGCTCGTCGACCAGCGACTGCAGGTTGCCGCTGCGGATGCGGTCACGCGAGAGGTCGTCGAGCCAGACGGCGACCCCCGCGGACGACAGCTCGGCCAGGTTCTGGTTCTGTGCCATGTCAGGTGCCTTTCAGGAAGGGACTGGAGCGGCCTCGCTGCAGGGACCCGCCGCGAGCCTGTGGGTGGTGGGGGGCAGCGAGGTCCTTTCTCAGCGGTCGCCGGTGGCCTGGGGGAGCCCGCCCGTGGCGGCGACCGGACCGGCCGGGACGGTGGCGCCGGAGCGGGCGGCCTCGAGGCTCTCGCGGGCGGCGGCGACCACGGCCTCGTCGGTCAGGCCGAACTGCTCGTACAGGACGGTGTACGCGGCGCTGGCGCCGTAGTGGGTGAGCCCGACGATCCGGCCGGCGTCGCCGACGAACTCGCGCCAGCCCATCGGCACGCCCGCCTCGACGCTCACCCGGGCGCGGACCGTCGGGGGGAGCACCTCGTCCTTGTAGGTTTGGTCCTGGTCGGCGAACCACTCGACGCACGGCACGGAGACGACCCGGGTCGGGACGCCGTCGGCCTCCAGGCGGTCGCGGGCGGCCATGGCGATCTGCACCTCGGACCCGGTGCCGAGCAGGATCACGTCGGGGCTGCCGGTCGAGGCCTCGGCCAGCACGTAGGCGCCGCGGGCGACGCCGTCGGCCGAGCCGAACCGCTCGCGGTCGAACACCGGCAGGTTCTGCCGGGACAGCAGCAGCCCGGCCGGCCGGTCGTTGTTCTCCAGGATCGTCCGCCAGGCGGCGGTGACCTCGTTGGCGTCCGCGGGGCGGACGACGTCGAGGCCGGGGATGGCGCGCAGCGCGGCGAAGTGCTCGATCGGCTGGTGGGTGGGGCCGTCCTCGCCGAGGCCGATCGAGTCGTGGGTCCAGACGTAGGTGACCGGCAGCTGCATGAGCGCGGCCAGCCGGACCGCGCCGCGCATGTAGTCGGAGAAGGTGAGGAACGTGCCGCCGTACACGCGGGTGCCGCCGTGCAGGGCGATGCCGTTCATGATCGCGCCCATGGCGTGCTCGCGGACGCCGAAGTGGATCGTGCGGCCGAAGGGACCGCCGGACCACATCTTGGTCTGCCGGTCGGCGGGCAGGAACGACGGCTCGCCCTCCACCGCGGTGTTGTTGCTCTCGGCGAGGTCGGCGGAGCCGCCCCAGAGCTCGGGCAGCCGTGGGTAGAGCGCGGCCAGCACCTTCCCCGACGCCTTGCGGGTGGCCACGCCCTTCTCGTCGGCGGGGAAGGCGGGCAGGTCCTCGGCCCAGCCCTCGGGCAGCCGGCGCTCGCGCATCCGGGCCAGCAGGGCGGCGCCCTCGGGGTTGGCCTTCTCCCACGCGGTGAACCGCTCGTCCCACTCGGCGCGGGCCGCGCGGCCCTTCTCCACGACGGACCGGGCGTGGGCGAGGACGTCGTCGTCGACCTGGAAGGTCCGCTCGGGGTCGAAGCCGAGGATCTCCTTGGTCGCGCGCACCTCGTCGTCGCCGAGCGCCGAGCCGTGCGAGGCGCCGGTGTTCTGCTTGGTGGGGGCCGGCCAGGCGATGACCGTCCGCAGCACGATGAGGGAGGGGCGACCGGTCTCGGCCTTGGCCGCGGCGAAGGCCGCGTCGACGGCGGCGAGGTCCTCACCGTCGTCGACGTGCTGCACGTGCCAGCCGTAGGCCTCGTAGCGCTTGCCGACGTCCTCGGTGAAGGCGACGGTCGTGTCGTCCTCGATGGAGATCTTGTTGTCGTCGTAGACGAGGGTCAGGTTGCCCAGCCGCTGCGTGCCGGCCAGCGACGACGCCTCGCCGCTGACGCCCTCCTCCATGTCGCCGTCGGAGGCGAAGCACCAGATGGAGTGGTCGAAGAGGCTCTCGCCCTCGGGGGCGTCCGGGTCGAGCATCCCGCGCTCCCGGCGGGCGGCCATCGCCATGCCGACCGCGTTGCCGACACCCTGGCCCAGCGGGCCGGTCGTGGTCTCGACGCCCGGGGTGTGGTTGACCTCGGGGTGGCCCGGGGTCTTCGAGCCCCAGGTGCGCAGCGCCTTGAGGTCGTCGATTTCCAGGCCGTAGCCGGAGAGGAACAGCTGCACGTACAGCGTCAGGCTGGAGTGCCCCATGGACAGGACGAACCGGTCGCGGGCGACCCAGTTCGGGTCGGTGGGGTCGTGCCGCAGCCACTTGTGGAAGAGCAGGTAGGCCGTCGGGGCCATGCTCATGGCGGTGCCCGGGTGGCCGTTACCGACCTTCTGGACGGCGTCCATCGCCAGCACGCGCGCGGTGTCGATGACGCGGCGGTCGAGATCCCCGAAGTCCTGGGGGAGGGTCGGCTGCGGCTGCGACGGGCTGCCGGTGGGCGCGTCGGTCGCGGCCTCGGCGGGGGCTTCCGGTCCGGTGCTGCGCGTGTCCATCTGGTCGGTTCTCCCTCGAGGTAGGCCTGACGTCGTGCCCGGGCGAGCGGCCGGCCGCCGGTGGGTCGCCCAGGGGCGTCCCCCCGGGCCGGTGGGTCAGGGGGCGTGACGACGTCGTCGCGTCGCCCCTACCCGCTGCACCGGCGGCAGCAACGTGATCAACCCTAGTCATCCGAGGTCGTGCCGCGCGGCGGCCCGTGAACCGGCCGGGGCTACAGTGGGGGAGTTACGCCTCCAGGTTCGAAGGGATCCCGTGGTGCCCTGCTGCCCGCGCGCGACCGCGCACGAGGGCACCCGGTGACGGCGCTGTCCGAGCGCCCTCCCGCCTCCGCTGCCCGCCGCTCCACCCGCCTGCGCGCCCGGCTGGGCGCGTACGTGGGGCTGACCAAGCCCCGCATCATCGAGCTGCTGCTGATCACGACGCTGCCGGCGATGATCCTGGCGGCGGGTGGGTGGCCGTCGTGGGGCCTGCTGGCCGCGACGATGGTCGGCGGCACGCTCGCCGCCGGTGCGGCCAACGTCTTCAACTGCTGGTACGACCGCGACATCGACCGGCTGATGCGCCGGACCGAGCGCCGGGCCCTGGTGACCGGCGAGGTGAGCCCGCGCAACGCCTTCGTCTTCGGCGTCGTCCTGTCGGTGCTGGCGATCGTCCTGCTGGCCCTGACCACCACCCCGCTGGCCGCGGCCCTCGCCGCGGGGGCGATCTTCTACTACGCGGTCATCTACACCGCGGTGCTCAAGCGGCGCACGCGGCACAGCACGCTGTTCGGCGGGGTGCCCGGGGCCGCGCCGGTGCTCATCGGCTGGGCCGCCGTCACCGGTTCCCTGGACTGGCCGGCCTGGATCTTCTTCGGCGTCGTCTTCTGCTGGCAGCTGCCGCACTTCTGGGCGCTGGCCATGCGGTTCCGCGAGGACTACGCGCGCGCCGACGTCCCGATGCTCCCCGTCGTCGCCTCGGAGCTCTCCGTCGGCCGGCAGACCGTCGTCTGGACCTGGCTGACCGTGGCGGTCTCGCTGCTGCTCGCCCCGCTCGGTGCCGAGTACGGCATCGGCTGGATCTACACGCTGACCGCCGCCGCCCTCGGCGCCTGGTTCGTGGTCGAGGCGCACCGGCTGCTCTCCCGCATCCAGCGAGGGGTGGAGACCCGACCGATGCAGCTGTTCCACATCTCGATCTCCTACATGGCGCTGCTGTCGGTCGCGATCATCGTCGACGTCTTCGTCTGAGGAAGGGCCCCGTCCTCCTCGCCCCTCGCAGGCTCGGGACGAGCCTCCGGACGGGGCCCCTGGAGGGCGGCGCAGCCGGCTGCCGCCGAGCACTACCGTGCGGATCGTGCGCCGGGACCTCGCGAACGTGCGGATGGGCCAGTTCGTGGGGGCGGACGGCCGCACGTACT
The DNA here is from genome assembly GCF_054051015.1 of Blastococcus sp. SYSU DS0616. Lineage (NCBI taxonomy): Bacteria > Bacillati > Actinomycetota > Actinomycetes > Geodermatophilales > Geodermatophilaceae > Blastococcus > Blastococcus sp. SYSU DS0616. The sequence goes on along the minus strand of NZ_JBJHAJ010000002.1, from coordinate 102,535 downwards.
CGGCCCGTGGCGGCCGCATCGAGGCGGTCGAGATCGAGGGCCTGATCCAGGCGGGGTGGCCCGTGGTCACCTACCTCGCGGGGGGCAGGCTCGTGTGGCACGACGAGGAGGACGCGTGGCCGGCGTGGGCCGATGCGCGGAGCGCCGCCGAGACCGTCACCGGACGCCGCTGGGAGTCCGCCGACGGCTCGCTCGCCGTGCTTCTGGTGTGGCACGACTGACTGCGGCGGTGTGCGCGGACGAGCAGCCTCGGGCGCGAGAACTGCTCATCGGCGCACTCAGCCGGTTCAGCGGGTGGCGACCGCCGGCTCGAGGGGGGCCGTCAGCGGGGCCTCCGAGGCCGGGCCGCGCACGGACCACACCAGCCGGGCCGTGTAGGCGGTGATCAGCACCGCGCCCAGCATGTGCAGCAGCACCAGCACGATCGGCAGGTCGGTGAAGTACTGGACGTAGCCGATCACGCCCTGCGCGAGCTGGACCACCAGCAGGTCACGGGCGGCGCGCCGGACCCGGCCGGGGGAGTCGGTCGTGTGCAGCGCGACGAGCAACGCGACGGTGAGCCCGATGAGCAGGAAGACGGCGTCGGCGTGCAGGTGGCTGACCAGCTCCGCGTCGAGCCCGGTGCGACCGGCCTCGGCGTCGCCGCTGTGCGGACCGCTGCCGGTGACCACCGTGCCCATGACCAGGACCAGCGCGGTGGCCGCGGCGACGGCGCCGACGAGCAGCCGGAACGGGCGCCCGACCAGCGGCTGCCCGACCCCCGGCTCGCGGGACCGCAGCCAGAGCACCGTGGTGAGCGCGACCAGCCCCATGGAGACGAGGAAGTGCCCGGCGACCGTCCACGGGTTCAGCCCGGTCAGCACGGTGATGCCGCCGACGACGCCCTGCGCCGGGATGCCCAGGAACGCGGCCACGGCCAGGGCGCGCAGGTCGCGGCGGGCCGACCGGAACACCACGACGACGAGGGCCACGGCCAGCACCGACAGGACGAAGGTGAGCAGGCGGTTGCCGAACTCGACCACCCCGTGGATGCCCATCTCGGGCGTGGTGACGAAGCTGTCGTCGGTGCAGCGCGGCCAGGTCGGGCAGCCGAGCCCCGATCCGGTGAGGCGGACGACGCCGCCCGTGAGGACGATCCCGCCGTTGGCCACGACGTTCGCGAAGGCGACCCGCGAGATGGTCGTGGGCGAGAAGGAGGCGGGCAGGACCGGCACGCCCCGATGCTAGTTGAAGGACCCCGCTGCCCCCCGCGCCTCGCGAGCTCGCCGCGGCGCCCTGCAGCGCGGCCACCGCCCCCCGCCGCTCGCCCGCCCCGAGTCGCGCCTCTGCGGGCGGGCCGGGGGGCGTGAGGCTGCTCACGAACCGTCCCGGAGGGGCCGCTTCTTAGGTGGACCTTGCTTGCAGGCCTCCTGAAATAGGACACACTCGTGTTGTGGAATCCATCGCGGCGCACCCCCGGCCGTCGGCGACCGCCGACGACGGGCGCACCCGTGACCGCGTGAGCGGGCTGCTGCTCGAGCACGGGCCGCAGACGGCGACCGAGCTCGCCGGCCGGCTCGGCGTCTCACCGGCGGCCGTGCGCCGGCACCTCGACGCCCTGGTCGCCACCGGCCGGATCGAGGAGCGCCAGGTGCGCGACGCCCACCGCGGCCGGGGGCGGCCGGCCCGCCGCTTCCACCTCACCGACGCCGGCCGCTCGGCCTTCCCGCACGCCTACGACGACCTGGCGCTGACCGCGCTGCGGTACGTGGCGGATGTGGGTGGTCCCGACGCCGTCCGTGCGGTCGCCGAGCAGCAGCTCGCCGGGCTGGAGGCACGCGCCTGGAGCGCGGTCGAGCAGGCGGTCAGCGCCCGCCCCGGTGAGCCGGTGGACCGGGCCCAGGCGCTCGCCGCCGCCCTGACGGCCGAGGGCTACGCTGCCACCGCCTCGGCGCTGTCCGGAGGTGGGCAGCTCTGCCAGCACCACTGCCCGGTGGCGCACGTCGCGGCGGAGTTCCCGCAGCTCTGCGAGGCCGAGACGGCGGTGATCGGCCGGCTGGTCGGCACGCACGTCCAGCGGCTGGCCACGATCGCCCACGGCGACGGGGTCTGCACCACCCACATCCCCGGGCCGATACGGCCGGGGTCCCAGCGTCCGGGGAACAGAACGGCCCCCGAACGCCCTGTACCAGGTGAGCGTGCAGCCGCGCGTCGCGCGCGCACCGCACCGTCCACCAGCTTCACCCCCACGAACGACCGGGAGAGGACGCCCGCATGACCAGCACCCAGCAGCCGGCGACGGCCACGCAGCTGACGCAGGACGAGCAGATCGAGCAGCTCGGCCGCTACGAGTACGGCTGGGCCGACGCCGACGTCGCCGGTGCGTCCGCGCGCCGGGGCATCGACGAGGACGTCGTCCGCGACATCTCCGCCCGCAAGAGCGAGCCCGAGTGGATGCTCGAGCGCCGCCTCAAGGCCCTCAAGCTCTTCGGCCGCAAGCCGATGCCGGACTGGGGGTCGGACCTCTCCGGGATCGACTTCCAGAACATCAAGTACTTCGTGCGCTCCACCGAGGCCCAGGCGGCCTCGTGGGAGGACCTGCCCGACGACATCAAGAACACCTACGACAAGCTCGGCATCCCCGAGGCGGAGAAGCAGCGCCTCGTGTCCGGCGTCGCCGCGCAGTACGAGTCCGAGGTCGTCTACCACCAGATCCAGAAGGAGCTGGAGGACCAGGGCGTGCTCTTCCTGGACACCGACTCGGCGCTCAAGGAGCACCCGGAGATCTTCCAGGAGTACTTCGGCTCGGTGATCCCCTCCGGCGACAACAAGTTCGCCGCGCTGAACACCGCGGTCTGGTCCGGCGGCTCGTTCATCTACGTGCCGAAGGGCGTGCACGTCGAGATCCCGCTGCAGGCCTACTTCCGGATCAACACCGAGAACATGGGCCAGTTCGAGCGGACGCTGATCATCGTCGACGAGGGCGCCTACGTGCACTACGTCGAGGGCTGCACCGCACCGATCTACAAGTCGGACTCGCTGCACTCCGCGGTGGTCGAGATCATCGTCAAGAAGAACGCGCGCTGCCGGTACACGACCATCCAGAACTGGTCGAACAACGTCTACAACCTGGTCACCAAGCGGGCCGTGGCCCACGAGGGCGCGACCATGGAATGGGTCGACGGCAACCTCGGCTCCAAGGTGACCATGAAGTACCCGGCCGTCTGGATGACCGGCGAGCACGCCAAGGGCGAGGTGCTCTCGATCGCCTTCGCCGGCGAGGGCCAGCACCAGGACGCGGGCGCCAAGATGGTGCACGCCGCGCCGCACACCTCCTCGACCATCGTGTCGAAGTCGGTGGCCCGTGGCGGTGGCCGCACCTCCTACCGCGGCCTGGTCCAGGTCGACGAGGGCGCCTACGGCTCCAAGTCGACGGTCAAGTGCGACGCACTGCTGGTCGACACGATCAGCCGGTCGGACACCTACCCCTACGTCGATGTCCGCGAGGACGACGTCTCCATGGGGCACGAGGCGACCGTCTCCCGGGTCAGCGAGGACCAGCTCTTCTACCTGATGAGCCGCGGCCTCTCCGAGGACGAGGCCATGGCGATGGTGGTGCGCGGCTTCGTCGAGCCGATCGCCCGCGAACTGCCCATGGAGTACGCCCTCGAGCTCAACCGGCTCATCGAACTGCAGATGGAAGGTGCTGTCGGCTGATGACCGACTCCAACACCGGCACGACCGACCTCACCACCCAGCCGAGCACCCTCGCCTCGGAGCTGTTCGCTCCGGGCGTGGGGGCCCAGGCCGGGCCGCCCACCACCCCGGCCGCCGACACCGGCAGCGCGGGGGAGGCGGGCCCGGGCGCGCACTCGCACGGTGGGCCCGCCCCGACCGGCTCACCGGCCGAGCGGTTCACCTCCACCGACCCGGACGCCTTCGGCGTGCCCACGGGCCGCGAGGAGACCTGGCGCTTCACCCCCATGAAGCGGATCCGCCCGCTGCTGGACGGCGCCCCGTCCGACGCGCACCTGACCTGGACCACCGACCTGCCCGAGGGCGTGGAGCTGACCAGCGTCGAGGCCGACGACCCGCTGCTCAAGGGCCTGCCCGAGCCGGTGGACCGGCTCGCCGCGCTCGCCCGGCAGCGCAGCGGCGGCGCCGCCGTCGTGCGGGTGGCCAAGGAGGCGCAGCTGGACCGGCCGGTCACGCTGGGGCTCGCCGGCACCGGCTCCGAGGACGTCGTGTGGGGTCACCTCGTGATCGAGGTGGGCGCCTTCGCCACGGCGACGATCGTGCTCGACCACAGCGGCCTCGCGAAGTACGCGGGCGGCGTCTCCGTCCTCGTCGGTGACAGCGCGCAGGTGCGGCTCGTCTCCGTGCAGGACTGGGCGCCCGGCGCGGTGCACGGCGCCCAGTACGACGCCGTCGTCGGTCGCGACGCCACCTTCACGCAGGTCGTGGTCACCCTGGGCGGTGACCTCGTCCGCCTGGTCAGCAACGTGCAGTACGCCGGCCCCGGCGGTAGCGCGGAGCTGTTCGGCGTCTACTTCTCCGACGAGACCCAGCACCAGGAGCACCGCCTCTGGGTCGATCACGCCGTCCCGAACTGCACCAGCAACGTGCTCTACAAGGGCGCACTGCAGGGCGAGGGCGCCCGTACGGTCTGGATCGGCGACGTCCGCATCCGCCCCGCGGCCACCGGCACGGAGACCTACGAGCTCAACCGGAACCTCGTGCTCACCGACGGCGCCCGCGCCGACTCGGTGCCGAACCTGGAGATCGAGACCGGCGAGATCGTCGGCGCCGGCCATGCCAGCGCCACCGGCCGCTTCGACGACGAGCAGCTGTTCTACCTGTGCTCGCGCGGCATCGAGGCCGAGACGGCCCGCCGCCTGGTCGTGCGCGGCTTCTTCGCCGACGTCGTCCAGCGCATCGGCGTCGACGCCCTGCAGGACCGGCTGATGGCGTCGATCGACGAGCGCCTCGGCGCCCTGCCCGGCCTCGACGAGCAGCCGGTCGAGGTGGCCTGACCATGGCGTTCGAACGGGTCTGCGCGCTGGCCGACGTCCCCGAGAACGGCTCCCTGCGGGTCGAGCTCGCGGACGTCGACGTCGCCGTCGTCCGGTTCGAGGGGCAGCTCTACGCCCTGGAGGACCGGTGCTCGCACGCCGACGTCCCCCTGACCGACGGGGACGTCGAGACCTTCGACGGCGCCCCCACCATCGAGTGCTTCCTGCACGGGTCGTGCTTCGACCTGCGCACCGGTGAACCCACCAACCTGCCGGCCACCGAGCCGGTCGACGTCTACCCCGTCCGCGTGGAGGGGGAGGACGTGCTCGTCGACACCGAAGCCGACGGCCGCCTCCCGCTCGCGGCCGGTGAATGAAGGAGCGAGAAGAGAAGTGTCCGTTCTGGAGATCCGCGACCTGCACGTCAGCGTGGGCGAGGGTGACGACGCCAAGGAGATCCTCCGCGGCGTCGACCTGACCGTCCGCTCGGGCGAGACCCACGCCATCATGGGCCCCAACGGGTCGGGCAAGTCGACCCTGGCCTACTCGATCGCCGGCCACCCCAAGTACACGATCACCGGGGGCACCGTCACCCTCGACGGCGAGGACGTCCTCGAGATGAGCGTGGACGAGCGCGCCCGCGCCGGCCTGTTCCTCGCCATGCAGTACCCGGTCGAGGTCCCCGGCGTCTCGGTGTCGAACTTCCTGCGCACCGCCGCCACCGCCATCAAGGGCGAGGCGCCGAAGCTGCGCACCTGGGTCAAGGACGTCAAGACCGAGATGTCCGGCCTGGAGATGGACCCGGCGTTCGCCGAGCGCAACGTCAACGAGGGCTTCTCCGGCGGTGAGAAGAAGCGCCACGAGATCCTGCAGATGCGGCTGCTCAAGCCCGCCATCGCGATCCTCGACGAGACCGACTCCGGGCTCGACGTCGACGCGCTGCGCGTCGTCTCCGAGGGCGTCAACCGCAGCCGCGAGGACAGCGACGTCGGCGTCCTGCTCATCACGCACTACACGCGCATCCTGAAGTACATCAAGCCCGACTTCGTGCACGTCTTCGTCGCCGGCAAGGTCGTCGACGAGGGTGGCCCGGAGCTCGCCGCCAAGCTCGAGGACGAGGGCTACGCGTCCTACGTCAAGGGCACCCCGGAGGTCGCATCCGCATGACCCAGCTCGTCTCGCGTCCCGGAGGGGCGCAGCAGGCGCCTCTTCCGCTGGACGTCGAGGCGATCCGGGCGGACTTCCCGATCCTGACGCGCACCGTCCGGGACGGGAAGCGGCTGGTCTACCTCGACTCCGGGGCGACCTCGCAGAAGCCGCGCCAGGTGCTCGACGCCGAGCGCTGGTTCTACGAGAACGTCAACGCCGCGCCGCACCGGGGGGCCCACCAGCTCGCCGAGGAGGCGACCGCGGCGTACGAGGAGGCCCGGGCGAAGATCGGCGCCTTCATCGGGGCCCCCGAGAACGAGATCGTCTTCACGCGGAACACCACCGAGGCGATCAACCTGGTGGCCTACGCGCTCTCCAACGCCGCGACGGCGAAGGAGCCGGAGTTCCGCACCTACGCGGTGGGCCAGGGCGACGAGATCGTGGTCACCGAGATGGAGCACCACGCCGACCTGATCCCGTGGCAGCAGCTGTGCGAGCGCACCGGGGCGACCCTGCGCTGGCTGGGCCTCACCGACGACGGCCGGCTGGACCTCTCGGACCTCGGCACGGTGGTCAACGAGCGCACCAAGCTGGTCGCCGTCACCCAGCAGTCGAACATCCTCGGCACGATCAACCCGCTCGAGGGGATCGTCGCCCGGGCCCACGAGGTCGGCGCCCTGGTGCTGGTCGACGGGGCCCAGTCGGTGCCGCACCAGCCGGTCGACGTGCAGACGCTGGGCGCGGACTTCCTCGTGTTCTCCGGTCACAAGATGCTCGGGCCCACCGGCGTCGGCGTCCTCTGGGGCCGCTACGAGGTGCTCGACAAGCTGCCGCCGTTCCTCACCGGCGGCTCGATGATCGAGGTCGTGCGGATGGAGGGCAGCACCTTCATGCCGCCGCCGCAGCGCTTCGAGGCCGGCGTTCCCATGACTGCACAGGTGGTCGGGCTCGGCGCGGCCGTCGACTACCTGCAGCACCTGGGCATGGACAAGGTCGAGGAGCACGAGAAGGCGCTCACCGGCTACGCGCTGGCCAGGCTGGCCGAGGTCCCCGGCGTCACCGTGATCGGCCCGCCGGACACCGTCGCCCGCGGGGGAGCGATCTCCTTCACCGTCGAGGGCATCCACCCGCACGACGTCGGCCAGGTGCTCGACGACCTCGGCATCGCCGTTCGGGTGGGGCACCACTGCGCCTGGCCGGTGGTGCGGCGCTACGGCGTGCCGGCCACCACCCGCGCGACGTTCTACGTGCACACCGGCTACGACGACATCGACGCACTCGCCGACGGCATCCGGGAAGCACAGCGCTTCTTCGGTGTTGCACCCTCTGGAGACAGTGAGGGAGCAGCGAGCTGATGCAGCTGGAGTCGATGTACCAGGAGATCATCCTGGACCACTACAAGAACCCGCACGGACGCGGTCTGCGTGACCCGTTCGACGCCGAGGTACACCACGTCAACCCGACCTGCGGTGACGAGGTGACCCTGCGCGTGCGGCTCGACGGCGACACGGTCGCCGACGTGTCCTACGAAGGCATGGGCTGCTCGATCAGCCAGGCATCGGTCTCGGCCATGTACGACCTGGTCGTCGGCAAGCGCGTGACCGAGGCGCTGGAGACCGGCGAGCACTTCATGACCCTGATGCAGGCCAAGGGCGACCCGGCCGTCGCCGAGAAGCTCGAGGACGAGCTGGAGGACGCCGTCGCGTTCGCCGGCGTCTCCAAGTACCCGGCGCGGATCAAGTGCGCGCTGATGAGCTGGATGGCCTTGAAGGACGCCTCGGCGCGGGCGATGTCCGCGACCACGACCCCGGCTGGAGGCCAGGCATGAGCGAGACCACCGAGAACGCCACACCCGCGACCGACGGAGCGCCCGGCGACCTGCCGGCCTACAAGTCGGCGCTGCTCGAGGACCTCGAGGAGGCGATGCGTGACGTCGTCGACCCCGAGCTCGGCGTCAACGTCGTCGACCTCGGCCTCGTCTACGGGCTCGACGTCGACGACAGCAACGGTGACTCCAGCGTCGCGATCATCGACATGACGCTGACCAGCGCGGCCTGCCCGCTGACCGACGTCATCGAGGACCAGGCGCGCCAGGCGCTCACCGGTGGCCCCGGCCCCGGCCTGGTCGACGACATCCGGATCAACTGGGTCTGGATGCCGCCGTGGGGCCCGGACAAGATCACCGACGACGGCCGCGAGCAGCTGCGCGCCCTGGGTTTCCGGGTCTAGAAGGACCCCTTCGCCCCCCACCCCTCGCACGCTCGGGGCGGGCCCCTGCGAAGGGGTCGCCCGTTCGTCACCGGAGGTCGGTGAGACGGGTGGCGAAGAACGGCACGGGATGCCGTTCGCGCAGGGATCCCACCGCGAGCAGGAAGCTGCCCACGGCGAGGGCCACCCCCAGGGGCCAGGGCAGCGCCGGCACCGCGAGGCCGACCGCGACGGCGAGCGCGGCGCCGGCGCCCACGGTCAGCGGCGTGCGCACCCCGCTGCGGGCGCCGAGGACCATGAGTGCTGCCGCGGCGACGAGCACCCCGACCGCGCGCGACCCGTCCGGCGCGACCACGGCGATCGCCGTCGAGGGCACCACGGCGGCCAGGAGGCCGGGGCCCCATGCCGGCCACGAGCGGCCGTGGGTCAGCCGCGGCCCCGCCGCCAGCAGCAACCCGGCGGCCGCCGACAGCGAGTACCACTCCACGGCGGAGAGGTCCGCAGCACCCGCGGCCACCCAGACCGCGGCGACCAGCTGCCCGGCCCCGACCCGCCAGGCCACCAGCGTGCGCGCCGGCGGATCGTCCCCGGTGGGCGAGGTGCCCCCGGTCCCGGCCGGCACGGGCACCGCAGTGGGGTGCACCGGCTCCGGGCGCCGCCCGGTCCGCCAGGCCCACCACAGGGTGAACAGCCCCTGGGCCGCCAGGTGGGCGGCCAGGACCGGCCGGTCGCCGGCCGCCAGCGGCACGAGCACCGCCGCCCCCGCGCACACCGCGGCCACCCGAACCGTGGGCCGGCGGCTAGCGGCCGCCAGCCCGGCGCCGACCGTCATCGCCACCCCGTAGAGGGCAGTGAGCAGAACGGCGGCCACCGGCGCGGTCAGCGCATCGGCCGGCAGGGCCAGCAGCACCGAGCCGGCCAGGCACCCGACGGTGGTGGGCAGGGCGACCGGGCGGTCGTCCCCGCGACGGACGGCGACGAGCGCCGTCGGCAGCGCGGTCAGCAGCAGCAGGACCGACAGGGCCGCCCACGCCTCCCCGGCCACCAGGCGCAGCACGCACAGCACCGCGGTCACGACGCCACCGGCCACCGCCGCGGGCAGCAGCAGGTCTCGCCGCCAGCCGTGCAGCGTGGATGCGGCGAGGTTCGCGGTGACCACCCCGCCGTAGGCGGTGAGCGTGGTGGCGACCACGCCCCACGAGGAGAACGCACCCGCGACCGCCGCCCCGGCCACCGCACCGGCGACGACGGGAACCGCCCGGGGCGGCCCGAGGAGGCGCTCCAGCGGAGCGCGGAGCCGGGCGAGGAGCAGGCCGCCCGCGGCCCCGACGACGAGCGCGGCGGTGAGCCACTGCCGCGTCCCGGCGGCGTGCCAGACCTCGGTGGTTCCGGCGACCACGCCGAACAGCCACCACGGGACGGTGGTGACCAGCGCGATCCGCGCCACGGCGGGACGGGCGGCGGCGGTCCCCAGGCCCACCAGCGCCACGGTGAGACAGGCGTCGGTGCGCGGGCCGTCGGCGAGGCCGCCGAGAGCCCCGAGCACGGCCAGCTGCAGCGTGGCCCAGGCCGCCACCGGCCAGGCCGCCGTGGACGGGGCGAGGAACCGCAGCGCCAGGAACGCCGCGATCAGCCCCCCGCCGACCGCGGTGGACGGCGCGAGGACGCCGCCGGCCGGTGCGAGGGCGGCCAGCGACAATCCCGCGGCAGTGGCCGCCAGGCTCTCCTCGGAGCTGCGCAGCCGCTCGCGGGCGGCGCGGACCGAGCCGGCGGCGGCGGCCGCGGCGAGCGCCAGGAGCAGCCCGCGCACCGCCCAGCCGCCGGAGGCCGAGGCCACCGCGGCGCCGGCGGTCACCAGGAGGACCGCCCCGACGCCCAGCAGCACCTGCGGGGGGCGGGCGCGGTAGGCGAGCGCGGACGTGCCGACCGGCCGCGTCATGGCCGCCTCCTCCCTCCGCCCGGGTGCCGTCCCACCGTGGAGCTGTGCCCGTGCCGGGCAGCCCGTCAACCCGCGGGCTGCCGCTCCGCCAGGGTCAGGGACACCGTCTCGGTCGAGCCGTCGCCGCGCACCACGGACAGCTCCAGGGTGTCACCGGGGTCGTGGGCCCGGACGACGGAGACGAACTCCTCGGCGCCGCGCAGGGGTTCGCCGTCCGCCTCGGTGAGGACGTCCCCGGGGCTCAGCCGGGCCGCGGCCGCCGGCCCGTCGGGGGCGACCTCGGCGACGACCACGCCGCTGGTCCGCGGGGTCCCGAGCTGCTCGGCGATCCGCTCGGTGAGCGTGACCGGGACCAGGCCGGCGAAGGCGTGGCTCACGGTCCCGTCCTCGAGCAGCTGCTCCACCACGTCCACGACGGTCGCGGCAGGGATGGCGAACCCGAGCGCCACCGCACCGGTCGAGGGCGGCAGGTAGGCCTCGTTGATCCCGACGACCTCGCCGTCGGCGTTGGCCAGGGCCCCGCCGCTGCTCCCCGGGCTGATCGCCGCGTCGGTCTGGATCAGGTCGACCAGCGGCAGCTGCGCGCCGCTGGTCCCGGCGGGGATGTCGCGGTGGAGCCCGGAGATCACCCCGGTGGTGATCGTGTTCTCGAAGCCCAGCGGGCTGCCGATCGCCACGGCCGGTTCCCCGGGCGCGGGCAGCTCCTCCTGGAACGTGGCGGCGGGCAGGTCGTCGCGGTCGGCGCGGAGCAGCGCGAGATCGGAGACCGGGTCGGCGGCCAGGACGGCGGCCCGGCCGCGCCGGCCGTCGGCGAAGGCGATCTCCACCTCCTGCTGGTCGGCGACGACGTGGGCGTTGGTGACGATCAGCCCCTCGTCGCTGTAGACCACGCCGCTCCCCAGGCCGGGACCGGAGAGGATCGTGACCACGCTGGCCTCGAGGACCTCGACGACCCCGGTGGCGTCGGTGAGGCTGGTCACCGCCCCGGAGCCGCCCCCCGTTCCCGGGGCGGCGCCGGTCGGCGGTTCCTCCCCGTCACCGGTGCAGGCCGCCAGCGCGAGCAGCGTCGCCAGCAGGACCGCCGGCAGGGCGCGCGGGCGGCGTGGGGGAGTAGCGGTCATGGCGGTCCCTGCGGAAGGGGCTGTCGTCTGCCCTGTCTCGGATCGGGGTGCGGGTGCGGGCGGGTGCAGCAGCCCTTTTGCCGAACCTAGGCGCAAGTCCCGGTCCCGACCACCGCAGCCGACGGGGGTGGGCCGTGACGAGGCCCGGCCGCTGCGCGGGGGTCCTACACTGGGAGCAGTGATCACGACGACCGGCCTGGAGCTGCGCGCCGGCGCCCGCATCCTCATCAGCGAGGCCAACCTGCGCGTGCAGCCCGGTGACCGCATCGGCCTGGTCGGGCGCAACGGCGCGGGCAAGACCACCACCCTGACCACCCTGGCCGGTGAGCGGCTCCCGCACGCCGGGAAGGTCGAGGTCAGCGGCGAGATCGGCTACCTGCCGCAGGACCCGCGCAGCGGTGATCTCGACATCACCGCCAGCGACCGGGTGCTCTCCGGCCGCGGGCTCGACGTCCTGCGCAACCAGATGGTGAAGGCGCAGGTCGCGATGGCCGAGCCGGCCGACGACGCCGAGCAGGACAAGGCCGTCCGCCGGTACGGGCGCCTCGAGGACCAGTTCGCCGCCCTGGGGGGCTACGCCGCGGAGAGCGACGCGGCGCGCATCTGCAGCAACCTGGGCCTGCCCGACCGGGTGCTGGCCCAGCCGCTGCGCACCCTCTCCGGTGGCCAGCGCCGGCGCGTGGAGCTGGCCCGGATCCTCTTCTCCGACGCCGAGACGCTGCTGCTCGACGAGCCCACCAACCACCTCGACGGCGACTCGATCACCTGGCTCAAGGGGTTCCTCTCCAGCCACCGGGGTGGACTGATCGTCATCAGCCACGACGTCGAGCTGCTCGACGCCGTCGTCAACAAGGTGTGGCACCTGGACGCCAACCGGGCGACCGTCGACGTCTACAACCTCGGCTGGAAGCCCTACCTTGCCCAGCGGGAGACCGACGAGCGCCGGCGCAAGCAGGAGCGGGCCAACACCGAGCGGAAGATCGACACCCTCAACGCGCAGGCCGACAAGATGCGCGCCAAGGCGACGAAGGCCAAGGCCGCCAAGAGCATGGACAAGCGCGCCGAGCGGCTGGCCGCCGGCCTGGCCGACGTGCGGGTGCAGGACAAGGTCGCGAAGCTGCGCTTCCCGACGCCGGCCGCGTGCGGGAAGACGCCGCTCACCGCCGAGGGGCTGTCCAAGAGCTACGGCTCGCTGGAGATCTTCACCGACGTCGACCTGGCGGTGGACCGCGGAGCCCGCGTGGTCGTGCTGGGGCTCAACGGCGCGGGCAAGACCACGCTGCTGCGGATGCTGGCCGGCACCGAGGTGCCCGACACCGGCGAGGTCAAGGCCGGGCACGGGCTGCGCGTGGGTTACTACGCGCAGGAGCACGAGACCCTGGACATGGACCGCACGCTGCTGGAGAACATGCGCTCCGCGGCGCCGGACAGCACGGACACCGAGCTGCGCCGCATCCTCGGCGCCTTCCTGTTCTCGGGAGAGACGGTCGACCAGCGCACCGGCACGCTCTCCGGCGGTGAGCGGACCCGGCTGGCGATGGCGACGCTCGTCGTCTCCGGCGCGAACGTGCTGCTGCTCGACGAGCCGACCAACAACCTCGACCCGGCCAGCCGCGAGCAGGTGCTCGACGCGCTGCGCACGTACGCCGGGGCGATCGTGCTGGTCACCCACGACGAGGGCGCGGTGCGGGCGCTGAGCCCCGACAAGGTGATCCTGCTGCCCGACGGCACCGAGGACACCTGGAGCGAGGACTTCGCCGACCTGGTCGAGCTCGCGTAGCAGATCGTCGGCCTCCGGCCGACACTGCGGCCACGCGCCGTCCCCCCGCTGCGACGAGCGAGTCCCCGGCGCTCGTCGGGGGACCTCCGGCCCCCGCTCCTCGCGCCGCCTCGCGGGGGCGGCTCGCGCTGGCACCGCGACCAGGTGCCGTCGCTCTCGGGCTGCCCCCCGTCCGCACCGTCCCTCGGGAACCCTCCGGGCCCCGCTCGGGACGACACAGGTTCACCTGGCCGACACCTGGGGTGTGGGTGATCATGGGGTGGCGGGAGCCGTGGTCGACGGGACGGCGGCACCACGGCGACAGCCAACACACGGGCCGCCGCGCGAGCCGGCACTGCCGGCGCCGGGAGACCGGTGGCCGACACGGAGGGGAGCCATGGCCGACACCAGCACGTCCGACCTCGGCAAGGGCAAGCGGATCACCGGCGGGGACCGGTCGACGCTCGCCGACGAGCTGCGCAAGCGCTACGACGAGGGCGAGAGCATCCGGTCGCTGGCCACCTCGACGAACCGGTCCTACGGGTTCGTGCACCGCCTGCTGTCGGAGTCCGGGGCCTCGCTGCGCAGCCGCGGTGGGGCCAACCGGAATAGTAAGAAGAGTGAGTGAGCCCGCGAACGAACCAGTAGGCACAGCACCAGACCCCACCAGTTCCGCCGCCACGCCCGGCTGGGTGCGGACGAGCCGTGAGGGCGCCGTCCTCACGGTCACGCTGGACCGCCCGGACCAGCTGAACGCGCAGACGCCGGAGACCTGGTCGGCGCTGGCCGACGTCGGGGCCGCGCTCGACGAGGACGTCCGCGTCGTCGTCGTGCGCGGCTCGGGACGGGCCTTCTCGGCGGGCCTGGACCGCAGCATGTTCGACACCGGCTCCACCACCGGTGGGGGGCTCGGCGAGCTCGTCCGGTTGCCGGTGGAGGAGGCGCAGGAGCGGATCCGGTCCTACCAGGCCGGCTTCCGCTGGCTCCGCTCGCCGGGGATCGTCTCGGTCGCCGCGGTGCAGGGCCACGCCATCGGCGCCGGCGCCCAGCTGGCGCTCGCCTGCGACCTGCGGGTGTTCACCGACGACGCGCAGCTCCGGTTGCCCGAGGTGACCCTCGGCCTCGTCCCGGACCTGACCGGTACCAGCACGCTGGTGGAGCTCGTCGGCTACTCGCGCGCGCTGGAGCTGTGCATGACCGGCCGGGCCGTGGGCGCCGCCGAGGCGCAGGCGATCGGCCTGGCGACCGTGGTGGTGCCGCGGGTGGAGCTGGACGCAGCGGTCGCCGACCTGACCGCGGCCCTGGTGGCCCCGCCCGTCGGGGCCAGCCGGGCGACGGCCGCGCTGGTGCGGTCCGCCGTCCGTAACGACTTCGCCAGCCAGGACGCCGCCGAGCGCGCCGCCCAGGTACAGCGGCTGCACGATCTGGCCGGCGGTCGCTGACGGACTCCCAGGAACAAGCGCGGTCGCGTCCCGGTTGCAGGAGCCGCCGGGGCGCGACCGGCGGGCGTCGGGAGGTGCGGTGGACATGAGCAGCCCCATGACGTCGATGGCCGCCATGCGGTCGTTCAAGCGCGACCCCTCGGTCACCGCCCGGCAGCTGCCGAAGGGGACCGTCCGGCGCATCATCGGCATCGCCCGGCCCTACCGGCGCGAGCTGACCCTCTTCCTGCTGCTGGTGGTCGGGTCGTCGGTCATCGGCGTCGTCACGCCGCTGCTGGCCGGCGACATCGTCAACCGGATCGCCGACCTCGAGGGCACCGCGGGCGGCATCGTCCGGATCGCGCTGGTCATCGCCGGCCTGGCGGTCGTCGACGCCGCCATCTCCCTGGGCACGCGCTGGTACTCCGCGCGCATCGGCGAGGGCGTCATCTACGACCTGCGCAGCCGGGTCTTCGAGCACGTCCAGCGGATGCCGGTCGCCTTCTTCACCCGCACGCAGACCGGCGCGCTGGTCAGCCGGCTGAACAACGACGTCGTCGGCGCGCAGCAGGCGTTCACCTCGACCCTGTCGGGCGTGGTCTCCAACGTCATCGGGCTGGTGCTCACCGCGGGCGTCATGCTGACGCTCTCGTGGCAGATCACGCTGCTGTCGCTGGCGCTGGTGCCGCTGTTCGTACTGCCCGCGCGCCGCATCGGCCGCCGGCTGCAGGAGATCACCCGGGAGTCCTACGCCCTCAACGCCTCGATGAACGCCACGATGACCGAGCGCTTCAACGTCGCCGGCGCGCTCCTGGTGAAGCTCTTCGGCCGGCCCGCCGCCGAGGCCGAGTCGTTCCGCGGGCGGGCCGCCCGGGTCCGCGACATCGGCGTCCTGTCGGCCATGTACGGGCGCACCTTCTTCACCGCGCTGACGCTCGTGGCGGCCCTGGCGACCGCGCTTGTGTACGGCCTCGGCGGCTGGCTGGCGTTCACCGGCTCGCTGAGCCCCGGCGCGGTCGTCGCCCTGGCGCTGCTGCTGTCCCGGCTCTACGGGCCGCTGACGGCGCTGGCCAACGTCCGGGTCGACGTGATGAGCGCGATGGTCAGCTTCGACCGGGTCTTCGAGGTGCTCGACCTCCCGCCGATGATCCGCGAGGCGCCCGACGCCGTGCCCGTGCCGGCCGAGGACCGCTCCATCGAGTTCGAGCACGTCTCCTTCAGCTACCCGGCCGGCGCCGACGTCTCGCTGCCGTCGCTGGAGGAGGTGTCGCTGCCCGAGCACGGGGGGCCGGTCGACGTCCTCCACGACGTCTCCTTCCGGGTTGCCCCCGGCCAGCTGGTCGCCCTGGTCGGCCACTCGGGGGCCGGGAAGTCGACGATCGCCCACCTCGTCCCGCGGCTGTACGACGCGACCGGTGGCACCGTCCGCGTCGGCGGCGTGGACGTGCGGCGGGCGACGCTCTCCTCCCTGCGCGACGCGATCGGCGTCGTCAGCCAGGACGCGCACCTGTTCCACGACACCATCGGCGCCAACCTGCGCTACGCCCGGCCGGAGGCCACCGACGAGCAGCTGTGGGAGGCGCTCACCGGGGCCCGCATCGCCGACCTGGTGCGCTCGCTGCCCCAAGGGTTGGAGACGGTGGTCGGTGACCGCGGCTACCGCCTCTCGGGCGGGGAGAAGCAGCGGCTGGCCATCGCCCGCGTGCTGCTGAAGGCGCCCGGCATCGTGATCCTCGACGAGGCGACCGCACACCTGGACAGCGAGTCCGAGGCCGCGGTGCAGCACGCCCTCGACACCGCGCTGGCCGGCCGGACGTCGCTGGTCATCGCGCACCGGCTGTCGACGATCCGCAGCGCCGACCAGATCCTCGTCGTCGACGAGGGTCGGATCGTGGAGGCGGGCACGCACCAGGAGCTGCTGGCGCGCGACGGCCGGTACGCCGACCTGCACCGCACCCAGTTCGCGCAGCAGGAGCCGCGGTCCGTCGTCGTCGGGTGACCGGATCCGGGTGCGATCGATCGCTCTGCGCGCATGCTCGTGCACGCCCTGTGGCAGGCGCTCGGGCGCGTGCCGGTGGTGGTCGATCTGACGGCGGGTCACTGCGGCGAGCGTCGAACGGGAGTGGCTCCCGGACCACTAGCGTCACTCCTGTCCCAGGCGGCCGCAGCCCGGGACACGTGGCCGGGCTGGCGCGGCCACGCGGAACCACAGCAGGCGTCGGGACGTGCCGACGAACGCCAGCGAGGAGGAGACGTGACCGCAGCGCACCCGCAGGACGCTCAGATCCAGGCGCTCTACGCGGAGTTCATCGACGGCTGGAACCGGCGCAGCGGCGCGGCGGTGGCGGCCGGGTTCGCCGACGACGGCGACATCATCGGGTTCGACGGCAGCCACCACCGGGGCCGGCTGTCGATCGCGGCAGACCTGCGGCAGGTGTTCACCTCGCAGCAGACGCCCGCCTACGTGGCGGTCGTCCGCTCGGTCCGCCCGGTCGGGGAGGGCGTGGCGATGCTGACCGCCCACGCGGGCATGATCCCCGCGGGTGCCGGCGACCTCGATCCGGAGCTGAACGCCGTCCACACCATGATCGCCGTCGACGACGGGCGCGGCCGCTGGCGCATCTCGCTGTTCCAGGTCACCCCGGCGGCGTGGCCTCAGCACCCCGAGGCGCGGGAGGCGCTGACCGACGAATTGCGGGGCCTGCTCATCCCGCAGTGACCGCGGGTCAGTCGACGGTGGCGTCCACGGAGACGAGATCCTCCTGGTCCACCCGCGCCTTGCCGCCCGCGCGGGCGACGTCGGCGATCACCCCGCCGGACACCGAGAGGGCGACGTCCATCGCGGCCGGCGGGCCGATCGCGAGGAAGTCGTAGGGGGCGGTCAGCGGCTGCCCGTCGATGCGCAGGGCGCCGGGGGAGCCGGTCACCGCGCTGGACGCGACGACCCGCACGTCGTCGACCTGCAGCACCTCCGCCCCGGCGCCGCGGAGCTCCTGGATGGCGCCGAGGATCACCGAGGTCGGGACCGCGCCGCCGGGGTCCTGGATGGTCAGCCGCACCCCGGGGCCGCGCGCCGGGAGCGTGCCCGCCAGGATGCCGATGGCCTCCGCCCGTGACCGCGCCTCCGCCAGTGCGCTGCCGGACTCCTCCTGCCCGCTGCCCAGGTCCTCGAGGGTCTGCCGCGTCTCTGCGATCTGCTGGCGCAGCGTCGCCTCCCGGGCGCCGAGCTCGTCCAGGATCACCACGAGGTCGGCCTCCCGGCGCACGTCCTGGTCGCCGGGCTCCGCCGTGCTGCGGATCTGGACGGTGAGCGCGAAGCCGAGTGCGACGGCGAGGGCAGCGGTGGTCGCCACGGCGACCGGTCGACTCCACGAGCGCGTCGGGAGTGAGTCTCCAGTAGAGGTTGAGGTGGACCCGGAACGCGCCCCGGCGTCGCCGGTCGGCGGGGTCGCGTCGTCGGGGGTGGGCGGTGCCGCGTCGTCGGGATGCCCCTCCGGTGCCGGGCTGTCCCCGGCCCCCGCTCCGTCCTCGACGCGATGCCGGGCCTCGGTGCCGGCCCGGTCCTCGGGTCCGGTCCGGCGCTCGGCGCCGACCTCGTCCTCGGCATCCGCGCCGTCCTCGGCGCGGGCCTCGTCCACGGCAGGGGTGGGAGGTGCGGGGGTGGGATCGGCCCCGGGTGGCGCATCGCTCCGTTCGTCGCCGTCCATCGGCCCCACAGTAGGTCAGCCGCGGGCCGGCTCTCGGTAGCTGGGCGAGCGCCCCGACCCGGGCGCCGCCTCGGAGCGCAGCAGCGGCAGGGTGCGCCAGGGCACCAGGCAGGTAAGCGCCACCACGCTCGTCGACCGGACGACCGAGGCCGAGCGGTTCAGCTGCACCAGGATCTCCTGCAGCGCCTCGTGGGAGGCGGCGGCCACGCGGCAGATCACGTCGCCGCTGCCGGTGGTGGCGTGGGCCTCGAGGATCCCGGGGATCGCCTCGAGGTCCCGGTGCACCGCGTCGAGCGCCCCCTGTGCGATCTCGAGGGTCACGAAGGCCTGCACGCCGAACCCGGCGGCGGCCACGTCCACGTCCGGGCCGAAACCGGTGACCACCCCCGCTGCTTCCAGTCGCTGTAACCGCGCCGTGGCCGTGGCGCGCGCGACGCCGACGACCCGGGCGATCTCCAGCAGCCCGGCGCGCGGGTGGTCGTGGAGCGCCTCCAGCAGCGCGACGTCGAGGGTGTCCAGTTCACGGGGCCGGCTCATCGTGCCTCCTTCACGTCGACAGCTGTGCAGTCTGCACAGCAGCAGGTGCCCAGAGCCAGTCCGAGCGAGCAGCCAGCGCAGTCGCAGGGTGCTTGCTTGCGCAGCAGGGCCGGGTCGGTGTGGTGTGACACGGGACACGGGACACGCGAACGGACGAGGAGGAGGCGCGATGACGCTCGAGCAGGTGCTCAACGACGAGGAACGGCTCGCAGGCCTGGACCTGCCGCAGCTGCAGCAGCTGGTCGGCCTGGTGGAGTACGACCCCTCCGGGGATCCCTTCCCGGTCACCGGCTGGGACGGGCTGGTGTGGGTCGTGGGCAACGCCGTGCAGACGGCGCACTTCTTCCAGTCGGCGTTCGGCATGCAGCTGGTCGCCTACTCCGGCCCCGAGACGGGGAACCGGGACCACCACGCCTTCGTGCTCACCTCGGGGGCCGCGCGGTTCGTCGTCCAGGGGGCCTACGACCCGGCGAGCCCGCTGGCCGACCACCACCGTCTGCACGGCGACGGCATCGTCGACATCGCCCTCGCCGTCCCCGACGTCGACCGCTGCATCGCGCACGCCCGGGCCCAGGGCGCCACGGTGCTGGAGGAGCCGCACGACGTGAGCGACGAGCACGGCACCGTGCGCCTGGCGTCCCTCGCGGCCTATGGCGACACCCGGCACACCCTGGTCGACCGGTCCCGCTACGCCGGGGCCTACCTGCCCGGTTACGTGGCGCGGACGTCGTCCTTCGTGAAGCGCCCCGGAGCGCCGAAGCGGCTGTTCCAGGCCGTCGACCACGTCGTCGGCAACGTCGAGCTCGGGGCGATGGACCAGTGGGTGGACTTCTACAACCGGGTCATGGGGTTCACGAACATGGCCGAGTTCATCGGCGACGACATCGCGACCGACTACTCCGCGCTGATGAGCAAGGTGGTCGCCAACGGCAACCACCGGGTCAAGTTCCCGCTCAACGAGCCGGCGATCGCGAGGAAGAAGTCGCAGATCGACGAGTACCTGGAGTTCTACCGGGGCCCTGGCGCGCAGCACGTCGCCCTGGCGACCAACGACATCCTGGCCACGGTCGACGCGATGACCGCCGAGGGTGTGGAGTTCCTGGCCACGCCGGACTCCTACTACGAGGATCCGGAGCTCCGTGCGCGGATCGGGACGGTGCGGGTGCCGATCGAGGAGCTGCAGCGGCGCGGCATCCTGGTGGACCGCGACGAGGACGGCTACCTGCTGCAGATCTTCACCAAGCCGACCGGTGACCGGCCCACGGTCTTCTTCGAGCTCATCGAGCGGCACGGCTCGCTGGGCTTCGGGAAGGGCAACTTCAAGGCGCTCTTCGAGGCGATCGAGCGGGAGCAGGAGCGCCGCGGCAACTTCTGAGGAGGGGGCTCCCGGCGGGGCATACTGCCGTCGTTCCGGCCGGGACCCCACGCGACCCCGGGCCGCTCCTCCTGGCCGCGGTGGCCGGCGCCGCCCACGTGGTCGTCGGCTACTTCTACCTGGCGAGCGGGCTGGTCGTCCCGAGGTACGCGCTGCTCCCGCTGTGGGTGCTCTGGCTGCTGCCCGCGGTGCTGCTGGCCCGGCTCGCAACCACCCGATCCTGGTGGACACCGCTCGTGCCGGTGGGGGCTGCGGCGCTGCTCGTCCTGGCGGTGGTCGCCGGTGACCAGTTCCTCGGCTGGCAGGCCTGAGCCGGAGACGGGGAGACGCCGGGGCTCAGTCGCCCGGGCCGGCGGGGCTCGGTCCGGTGGTCGCGCGCTGCTCGTCGGCGTGGGTGCGGAGGGCGTGCAGCACCGCACGGTTCACCACCACGTAGATCGCCAGGAGGAACAGGCCGACGACGACCAGGTACAGGGCGAGAATGATCAGCGACGTCACCGGCGTCAGGCTATCGGCCGGCCGGGCCCGTCCGGGAGCGCCGCGTCGTAGCGGTCGAGGAGCACGGCGGCGATGCGGTTGTCGGGCAGGAGGGGCGCCGTGATCGCGTCCGCGCCGGCCCCGGCCAGCTTGTCGTGGAAGTGGCCCGGCGCGAGGAGGTAGGAGGCGATGACCACCTGCTCCGCCCCGGCCTTCCGGGCGCCGGCCACCGCGTCGGGGACCGGTGGCTGCGCGGCGGAGCCGTAGCCGGTCGTCACTGGCCCGGCCCACGACGCCTGGAGGAGGGCGGCCGTGCGCTCGACGTCGGCCACCGACCGGGAGTCGCTGGACCCGGCGGCGGCCAGGACGACCGCGGTCGACGGGTCGGCCGGGTCGGCGCCCGACTCGACCAGCCGGGCGAGCAGCACCTCGGCCAGCCGGGGGTCGGGCCCCAGCGGCCGGGCGGCGACGGCCGACTCCGCGGCGGCGACGGCGCCGGCGATGTCGACGTGCACGTGATAGCCGCCGGAGAGCAGCAGCGGGACGACGACGGCGGGGCGACCGGCGGCCGCCAGCTCGGCGACCACGTCCACGACCGTCGGGGGCTGCACGTCGACGAACGCCGCGGTGGTGACCAGGCCGGGACGAAGCCGGCGCGCGGCCAGCGCCAGCTCGGCGATCAGCCGGCGGCCGGTGGGGTTGCGGGTGCCGTGGGCGCAGGCCACCAGGACGGGCACCTGCGACTGTGCGCTCATCGGGGTGTCCGGACCGGGGATGGCCCGATGAGCACACATGTGCGGTGGTCGGGTGCGATCACAGCGCGCGGGTGACGCCGCCGTCGACGGCGATCATGGTGCCGGTCAGGTAGGAGGCGGCGGGGGAGAGGGCGAACGCCGCCACCCGGCCGAACTCCTCCGGTCGCCCGACCCGGCGGAGGGGGATCGAGGCCTCGGTCCGGGCCCGCATGGCGGCGGGATCCGGGGATGCCGCTTCGATCTCGGTGATCCGGTCGGTGGCGATGGTCCCCGGCATCAGCCCGACCACGCGGATCCCCTTCGGCCCGAGTTCGTCGGCCAGCGCCTTGGCCGTCATGGCCAGACCCGGGCGCAGGCCGTTCGAGATGGCCAGGTGGCCGATCGGCTGCCGGACCGACGTGGAGAGGACGAACCCGATGCACGCCCCCTCGGCCAGGTGCGGGACCAGCGCCCTGACCAGCCGCAGCGGACCGAGGAGGACGTTCTCCACCCCGGCCCGCCAGTCGGCCTCCGTCGTCTCCAGCACCTGCCCCCGGGCCGGCCCGCCGACGGAGATCAGCGCGCCGTCGACCCGCCCCAGCCGCTCGAGCGCCGAGGAGACGAGGTGCTCGGCGGTGTCCGGGTCGGCGAGGTCGGCCGGGACGCCGGATGCCGCCGTCCCCAGGGCGGAGACGGCGGCGTCCACGGAGTCGGCGGAGCGGGAGCTGACCAGCACCCGGGCCCCGTCGTCGACGAGGGCCCGGGCGGTCGCGAACCCCAGCCCCCGGCTCGCGCCGGTGAGCAGGTATCCGCGACCGCCCAGGCCCAGGTCCATCAGGCGGCAGAGCCCCGCAGCGACCGCAGGACGTACTGCATGATCCCGCCGTTGCGGTAGTAGTTCGCCTCGCCGGGGGTGTCGATGCGGACGCGGGCGTCGAACTCCACGTCCCCCGCCTTCACCTTCACCGTGCGCGGGATCTCGCCGTCGTTGAGGGCGGTGATCCCGGTGATGGTGAACTCCTCGTCGCCGGTCAGGCCGAGCGACTCGCGGTTCTGGCCCTCGGGGAACTGCAGCGGCAGCACGCCCATGCCGATGAGGTTCGAGCGGTGGATGCGCTCGTAGCTCTCGGCGATGACGGCCTTGACGCCGAGCAGCGCGGTGCCCTTGGCGGCCCAGTCGCGCGACGAGCCCGAGCCGTACTCCTTGCCGGCCAGCACGACCAGCGGGATGCCGGCGTCGATGTAGGCGCGGGAGGCGTCGTAGATCGTCGTCGTCTCGCCGGTCAGGTGGTTCTTGGTGACGCCACCCTCGGTGCCCGGCACCAGCTGGTTGCGCAGCCGGATGTTGGCGAACGTGCCGCGGATCATCACCTCGTGGTTCCCGCGGCGCGAGCCGTAGGAGTTGAAGTCGCGGCGGTCCACACCGTGCTCGCGCAGGTACCTCCCGGCGGGGGAGTCGGCCTTGATCGAACCGGCCGGCGAGATGTGGTCGGTGGTCACCGAGTCACCGAGCACCGCCAGGGTGCGCGCGCCGGCGATGTCCTCGACCGGGGCGGGCTCGGCCGGCATGCCGTCGAAGTACGGAGGACGCCGGACGTAGGTGCTGTCCTCGGCCCACTCGAAGGTGTCGCCGGTCGGGGTGGGCAGGTTCTGCCACTGCTCGGTGCCGGCGAACACGTCCTCGTAGCTGCGGCCGAACTGCTCGGCGGACACCGCGTGGTCGATGACCCGCTGGACCTCCTGCGGGGAGGGCCAGATGTCGCGCAGGAAGACGTCGTTGCCGTCGGCGTCGGTGCCCAGGGGGTCGTTGTTCAGGTCGACGTCCATGGAGCCGGCCAGGGCGTAGGCGATGACCAGCGGCGGCGAGGCCAGGTAGTTCATCTTGACGTCGGGGTTGATCCGGCCCTCGAAGTTCCGGTTGCCCGAGAGCACCGAGACCACGGCGAGGTCGGCCTCGTTGACCGCCTGGCTCACCGGCTCCGGGAGCGGACCGGAGTTGCCGATGCAGGTCGTGCAGCCGTAGCCGACCAGGTAGAAGCCCAGCTTCTCCAGGTACGGGGTGAGCTCGGCCTTCTCGTAGTAGTCCATGACGACCTTGGACCCGGGGGCCAGCGTCGTCTTCACCCACGGCTTGCTGGTCAGCCCGCGCTCGACGGCGTTCTTCGCCAGCAGCGCGGCGCCGATCATCACCTGTGGGTTGGAGGTGTTGGTGCACGAGGTGATCGCGGCGATCACGACGTGCCCGTGGTCGACGTAGGTCTCCGTGCCGTCCTCCATGACCACCCGGGTGGGCTTGGACGGGCGGTCCGGGACGCGGTCGGGGATGACCTGGTGGTTCGGCTTGCCGGCCTCCCCGTTGCCGTGCGCGAACGGGCTGACCGGGTCGGAGGCCGGGAAGGACTCGGCCGAGGCCTCGTCGGCCGCCGACTCGACGCCGTAGGGCTGCTCGTGACCGGGAACGCCGGGCTTGCGGTCCTCGCCGCCCGTCTCGTCGTCGGCCACGTAGTCGGCCAGCGACGTGCGGAACGCCGGCTTCGCCTCGGTGATCGCCACCCGGTCCTGCGGGCGCTTGGGCCCGGCGATCGACGGGACGACGGTGGCGAGGTCCAGCTCGAGGTACTCGGAGAAGGCCGGCTCGCGCGACGGGTCGTGCCAGAGGCCCTGCTCCTTGGCGTAGGCCTCGACGAGCTTGACCTGCTCCTCGGAGCGGCCGGTCAGCTTCAGGTAGGTGATGGTCTCCTGGTCGATGGGGAACATCGCCGCGGTGGAGCCGAACTCCGGGCTCATGTTGCCGATCGTGGCGCGGTTGGCCAGCGGCACCGCCGAGACGCCCTCCCCGTAGAACTCGACGAACTTCCCGACCACACCGTGCTCGCGCAGCATCTCGGTGATGGTGAGCACGAGGTCGGTGGCGGTGGCGCCCTCCGGGAGCTGGCCGGAGAGCTTGAAGCCGACCACGCGCGGGATGAGCATCGAGACCGGCTGGCCGAGCATCGCGGCCTCGGCCTCGATGCCGCCGACGCCCCAGCCCAGCACGCCCAGGCCGTTGACCATCGTGGTGTGCGAGTCGGTGCCGACGCAGGTGTCGGGGTAGGCGATGACGCGGTCGCCCTCGGGGCGCGGGAAGACGACCCGGGCCAGGTGCTCGATGTTGACCTGGTGGACGATGCCGGTGCCCGGGGGGACGACCTTGAAGTCGCTGAAGGCGCCCTGGCCCCAGCGCAGGAACTGGTAGCGCTCGCCGTTGCGCTCGTACTCGATCTCGACGTTGCGCTGGAACGAGTCCTCGGTGCCGAAGATGTCGGCGATCACCGAGTGGTCGATGACCAGCTCGGCCGGGGCGAGCGGATTGATCTTCTGCGGGTCGCCGCCCAGCTCCGCCATCGCCTCGCGCATGGTGGCGAGGTCGACGATGCAGGGGACACCGGTGAAGTCCTGCATGACCACGCGGGCCGGGGTGAACTGGATCTCCTGGTCGGGCTCGGCCGACGGGTCCCAGTTGGCGATCGCCCGGATGTGGTCGGCGGTGATGTCCGCGCCGTCCTCGGTGCGCAGCAGGTTCTCGAGAAGGATCTTCAGGCTGAAGGGCAGCTTCTCCGCGCCCTCCACCGCGTCGAGCCGGTAGATGTCGTACTCGGTGCCGTCGACGTCGAGCGTCGCCCGGGCTCCGAAGCTGTCCTTGCTGGCTGCCACTGCTCTGCGCCTACCCCTCGTGGTTCATCGCGCTTCGTTGACCACACCCGATCATCCCAGTTCGTAGCCGGGACCACCGAGTCAGGCGACCCTTCCTTCACCCCGTGACCCGCGTCACGGTCGGCGAAACACCGGCGGCCGCTGCTGGGGGAACGGGCCGCGACTGCGTCCCGCCCGCCGCTACCGCCGCAGCGGCCCCACCGAACCCGGGCGGACGGCGTGCCGTTCGCGGCCGCCTGCTCCCGGCCGGTCCGCGCGATTAGCGTCCCGCGCCATGACCGCGGTCGACCCAGCAGCACCCGCCCTCGCGGCGGCCCCGACAGCGGTGCCGACGACCGCGGTCGCCGGGGCCTCGGGCCGCGCCCGCCTGGTCGCCGCCGTTCTCTGGGCGGGCCTGCTGCTGGCGTTCGTGCTCACCTGCGCCGTGCGCGGCCTGCCCACCGACCGCGTGGTCCTCCTGGGCTGGGTGCTGGCCGGGCTGGCCGTCACCTCGGTCACCCAGGGCTGGCGCCGCCTGGTGCGGCTGCTGGTGGACTGGCTGCCGCTGGTTGCGGTGCTGCTGGCGTACGACGCGACCCGGGGGCTGGCCGACGGGCTCGGCATGCCGGTGCACGTCCGTGAGGTGGCCGACGCGGACCGGTGGCTGACCGGCGGGGTGCTGCCCACCGTGTGGCTGCAGGAGCACGTGCAGGCCGACTGGTGGAAGGCCCTGGCGACGCTGGTCTACAGCAGCCACTTCGTCCTCACCCCCGTGGTCCTGGCGGTGCTGTGGCTGCGCGACCGCGAGCGCTGGGTGCGCTGCGCCCGCCTGGTCGTGGCGCTGTCCCTCGCCGGGCTCGTCACCTACGTGCTCTACCCGGCCGCCCCGCCCTGGCTGGCCGCCAAGCAGGGGGTGATCGAGCCGGTCGAGCGGATCAGCAGCGCCGGCTGGGCCGTCCTCGGGTTGCCCCGCGCCGGGGTGCTGCTGGACACCGGCCAGGGGCAGGTCAACCTCGTCGCCGCGGTCCCCTCGTTGCACACCGCCTTCGCCGTCCTCATGTGCGTCGTGCTGATGTCCTCGGCCCAGCACGCCTGGCAGCGGGCCGGCCTGGTGGCCTACGCCGTGCTCATGCCGGTGGTCCTGGTGTGGTCCGGGGAGCACTACGTCGTCGACACGCTCCTCGGGGCCGCCTACGCCTGCGCCGTCGTGCTGCTGGCGCCCCCGGCCGGGCGGCTGGTGCGCGCGGGCGCCGGTCGTGCGGCCCTACCGTTGCGGGCGTGACCGACGTCGTCCCCGAACCCCTGCCCGGCTGGCTGACCGCCGCCTCCCGGATCACCGTCCTCACCGGCGCGGGCATCTCCACCGACAGCGGCATCCCCGACTACCGGGGCCCGAACGGCGTCTGGACGCGCGATCCGGACGCGGAGAAGCTGGTGACGCTGTCGTACTACGTGGCCGATCCCGACATCCGGCGCCGGGCCTGGCTGATGCGGCGGGACATGGGCGCGCTCGACGTGCGCCCCAACGCCGGGCACGCCGCGCTGGTCGACCTCGAGCGGCAGGGCCGGCTGCGCACCCTGGTCACCCAGAACGTCGACGGGCTGCACCAGGCGGCGGGCTCGGACCCGGCCCGGGTGGTGGAGATCCACGGCACCGTCCACGAGGTCGAGTGCCTGGGCTGCCGCGAACGCACGACGATGCAGGAGGCGCTGGACCGGGTGGCCGCGGGGGAGCCCGATCCGCCCTGCCGGTCGTGCGGCGGCATCCTGAAGTCCGCGACGATCAGCTTCGGGCAGCTGCTGGAGCCGGCGGTGGTCGACGCCGCGGTGGCGGCCGCCGGTGACTGCGACGTGTTCCTCGCGGTCGGGACCTCGCTGCAGGTGCACCCGGCGGCGGGGCTGGTCGACGTCGCCGTGCGGCACGGGGCCCGCGTGGTGGTGGTCAACGCGGAGCCCACGCCGTACGACGACGTCGCCGATCTCGTCGTCCGCGAGCCGATCGGGACGGCGATGCCGAGGCTGGTCGCGGCCGGCTGACGGCGTCCTCCCTCACGGTGCACGGTGCGGGAGGACGCTCCACGATCAGGTCGCCTGATCGTCGACGGCGACCGCTCGTCGTCCTCCCTGCCGACCGATAACGTGACGGGGACCACGTTGGACCGGCCGGCCTGCTCCGGCCCTGCACCCCGGGAGCCGGCATGCGCGTGCCCCTCACCAGTCGCGACTTCCTCGACCGCGCCGAGCTGGTCTACGGCGACCGCGTCGGCATCGTCGACGAGCCGGCGCAGCCCGCGCCGTCGCTGGGCGAGGTCTCCTACCGCGAGGTGGCCCGGCGGGGCCGCGCCCTGCAGGCCGGGCTCGACGGGCTGGGCATCGCCGAAGGGGAGCGGGTGGCGATCGTCAGCCACAACGCCGCCCGCCTGCTCGAGGTGCTACTGGCGGTGCCGTCGTCGGGCCGGGTCGCGGTGCCGATCAACTTCCGGCTGCAGCCCGAGGAGGTCGAGTACATCGTCGGGCACTCCGGTGCGCGGGTGCTGCTGGTCGACCCGGAGCTGGAGACGTCGCTCAAGGGGGTGCGCGCCGAGCACCGGTTCGGCACGGGGGAGGAGTACGAGCAGCTGCTGCGCTTCGACCGCGAGCCGCGGCCGTGGTCGGAGCCGGACGAGGACGCGACGGCGACGATCAACTACACCAGCGGCACCACCGCCCGCCCCAAGGGTGTGCAGATGACCCACCGCAACATCTGGGTCAACGCCGTCACCTTCGGCATGCACATGCAGATCAGCGACCGTGACGTCTACATGCACACCCTGCCGATGTTCCACTGCAACGGCTGGGGCCTGCCGTACGCCATGGCCGGGGTCGGTGCCCGCCAGGTGGTGCTGCGGAAGGTCGACGGCGCCGAGATCCTGCGCCGGGTGGAGCAGCACGGCGTGACGATCATGGCCGGGGCCCCGGCGGTCTGGAACGCCGTCCTGGAGGCCGCCGCCGACTGGGACGGCGAGGTGCCGGGGCGCGACCGGGTGCGGATCATCGTCGCCGGGGCGCCGCCGCCGTCGCGGACGATCGCCCGCGTCGAGGCCGAGCTGGGCTGGGAGTTCAACCAGATCTACGGCCTGACCGAGACCGCGCCGCTGCTCACCATCAACCGGCCGCGCGCCGAGTACGACGGGCTGGACCCCGAGGAGCGGGCCAAGCGGCTGTCGCGCGCCGGCGTGCCGTCGATCGGGACCCGGATGGCGGTGAGCGACAGCGGTGAGGTGCTGGCGCGCAGCAACACCGTGCTGGCCGGTTACTGGGAGAACCCCGACGCCTCGGCGGAGGCGCTCGAGGGCGGCTGGTTCCACACCGGGGACGGCGGCAGCATCGACGACGAGGGCTACGTCATCATCTCCGACCGCAAGAAGGACGTGATCATCACCGGCGGGGAGAACGTCTCCTCGATCGAGGTGGAGGACGTCGTCTTCAGCCACCCGGCGGTGGCCGAGGTCGCCGTCATCGGGATCCCCGACGACAAGTGGGGGGAGATGGTGACCGCGATCGTGGTGCTCGCCGAGGGGGAGCAGGCCACCGAGGCCGACATCATCGCCCACTGCAAGGCCCGGCTCGCGGGGTACAAGGCGCCGAAGCGGGTGGAGTTCCGCGACGAGCTGGCCCGCACCGCAACCGGCAAGATCCAGAAGTTCAAGCTGCGCGAGGACTTCTGGGCCGGTGCCGAGCGCCGGGTGAACTGAGCGCAACGCTCGGGCCCGCGCCGCGCGGGCCCGAGCGCGGGGCCGTCGTCACCCGCTCGGGTGTTCTCACCCGTGCGGGTGAGACCTCCTCAACGGTGCTGCGGTGCCGTCCGATGCCTCCACGGGGCGCCCGTCCGGGCGTCCCGCGGACGTCGGGAAGAGGCAGGTCGTGGGCAGCGGGACGCGGATGGGCACGGTGCGGGACGGTGGTACCGGTTCCCCGTGCGTGAGGGGCGGGCGCGGCAACGGCCGGACAGCGCTGCGGGCGGCGGTCGCGCTGCTCGTCGCCGCCGTGGCGATCGGCCTGACCCCGTCGTCGGCCGGCGCCGCGCCGCGGTCGCCCAGCGCCGCCGAGCTGAGCGCGGCGGAGCGGGCGAAGGCCGATGCCGCCACCCGGGTCGGGGAGATCGGCGCCCAGCTGGCGCAGGCGCGGGCCGAGGTCGAGGCCGCCCACCAGGGGGCGCTGATCGCGCTGCAGGACTACGAGGACAAGCAGGCGGCGTACGACGCGGCCAGGAACACCGCCGACGCCGCGGCCGCCGCGGCGGCCCGGGCAGCCGCCGACCTGCAGCAGGGACGCGACGACGTCGCCTCCTTCGCGCGGGCCAGTTACATGCAGGGCTCCACCTCTCCGGGCATCACCGCGCTGCTCAGCTCGAGCGGTCCGGCCGAGCTCATCGAGCGTTCGGCGCTGCTGGAAGCCGCGGGCGCCAACCGCACGGAGGTCGTCGCCGAGCTGACGGTCCTGGAGGTGCAGGCGGCGGGCGCCCGCGAGGTCGCCGACGAGACCGCGGCGCAGGCCGCGGCAGTCCAGCAGCAGGCGGCCGACCTGCTGGCGAGCGCGCAGTCCCAGGAGGTGTCGGCCCGCCGCCAGGCCGACGCGCTGGACGCCCAGGAGGACCAGCTCCAGGCGGAGCTCCAGCAGGCGCAGCAGATCCTCTACGGCCTGGAGGGGGCCCGGGCCGCAGCGCAGGCCGCCTCCGCGAGGCAGGCCGCCGCGCAGGATGCCGCCGCTCGCGCTCCCGCGCCGCGGCCCACCCACGCCCCGCCGGTGACCACCCCCGCCCCGCCGGTGGCCACCCCCGCGCCGTCCGGCCCGTCGCCCGTTCGCTCCCCGGGCGGCTCGGCCGGTGCCCCGTCGGCGTCGGCGGCCGCGGTGGCGATCGCCGCGGCGCGCTCCCAGCTCGGTGTGCCCTACTCGTGGGGTGGCGGCGGGAGCAACGGCCCGAGCAACGGGATCGCGCCGGACACCGCGATCTTCGGCTTCGACTGCTCCGGCCTCACCCAGTACGCCTACGCCCGGGCCGGCATCGCCATCGGCGGGACCAGCCGGGACCAGTGGTGGCTCAACCGCACCAAGCAGGTGGCGCTCGCCGATCTGCAGCCCGGTGACCTGCTCTTCTGGGGCGGGGACCGGAGCGACTACATGTCGATCACCCACGTGGCGATCTACATCGGCGGCGGGCAGGTGATCGAGGCGCCGGACCGCGGGAAGCACGTGACCATCGCGGCAGCACGCACCTCGAGCAGCACGTACTTCGGCGCGGTGCGACCGAGCGCCTGAGCCGCCGCCGGCGGGGACCGGGCACGAGGCAGAGAAAGGCGTCGGGCAGCCACGGGGGGAGCTGCCCGACGCACGGTCAGGCTAGCAGTCCGCGCGGTCGCCGGGCAGGGAGTTGCGCGCCCCGCCTGCGGCGGTGCGACAGCGGCCCGTGGGCGGCTGTCGGCGTTCCGGCGGCCCGCCCCGCCGGTGTAGGACACTGGGCGGGGGCCGGGACGACACCGCGCCCCGTCGACGGCCTGCCCGAGTCGGGTGGTCGCGGCCCGGCCGACCAGGGAGCCACGTGTCCAGCGCTGCCAGCACACCGACCGAGAGCCTGCCCACCTCCCCGCAGGCGCCGGTGCCGCCGTCGGTCGACGCCGCCCGCCTGGAGCGGGTGCTGTTCGAGATCAAGCGCGTCATCGTCGGGCAGGACCGGCTGGTGGAGCGGATGCTGGTCGCGCTGCTGGCGCGGGGGCACGTGCTGCTCGAGGGCGTGCCCGGCGTCGCCAAGACCCTCGCCGTCGAGACGCTGGCGACCGTCGTGGGCGGCACCTTCTCCCGCCTGCAGTTCACCCCCGACCTGGTGCCGGCCGACATCATCGGCACGCGCATCTACAAGGCCGGCCAGGACACGTTCGACACCGAGCTCGGCCCGGTGTTCGCCAACTTCCTGCTCACCGACGAGATCAACCGGGCGCCGGCGAAGGTGCAGTCGGCGCTGCTGGAGGTCATGGCCGAGCGGCAGGTCTCCATCGGCGGGGTCACCCACCCGCTGCCCGACCCGTTCCTGGTGCTGGCGACCCAGAACCCGATCGAGTCCGAGGGCGTCTACCCGCTGCCCGAGGCGCAGCGCGACCGGTTCCTCATGAAGGTGCTGGTGGACTACCCCAGCACCGAGGAGGAGCGCGAGATCATCTACCGGATGGGCTCCCGGCCCCCGGTGCCGGAGACGGTGCTCGGCCCCGACGAGCTGCGCCGGCTGCAGCGCACGGCCTCCGAGGTGTTCGTGCACCACGCCCTCGTCGACTACGTCGTCCGCCTGGTGGTGGCGACCCGGGCGCCGCGGGAGCACGGCATGGACGACGTCGCCACGTGGGTGTCCTACGGCGCGAGCCCGCGCGCCTCGCTCGGGCTCATCGCGGCCAGCCGGGCCCTGGCGCTGGTGCGCGGCCGGGACTACGTGCTCCCGCAGGACGTCCTCGACGTCACCGCCGACGTCCTCCGCCACCGCCTGGTGCTGTCCTACGACGCGCTGGCCGACGGCGTGCCGGCCGACCACATCGTCAAGCGGATCGTGCAGACGGTCCCGCTGCCGCAGGTGGCGCCCCGGCAGGGCGCCTCGGGTGGCGGACCGGGTGCGCCGGGCGGGCCGTCGGTGCCGCCGGGCCCGGGCGGGCCGTTCTTCGGGCCACCGCAGGGCATGCCGCAGGGGGCGCCGTGGGGTCAGCACGGCCCGCAGGCGCCGGGCGGGCCGCAGTACGGCCCGGGGCCCCAGGGGCCCGGTCAGCAGCCGCACGGTGATCACGGCGGTGCGGCCGCGCCGCAGCACGGCGGCAACGGCGCCACACCCGGGTCGCAGCGGACGTGATCGGCCGCCGTCGCCGGGAGGAGCCGCCGTCGGTCGCGCCCGAGCACCCGGGGCTGCTGCTGCACCCGGCGGCGCCCGGCTCGGGAAGCGGGGACGACGGGGCGCCGCCGCGCTTCGCCGACGGGCCGGCCGACGTGCTGCTGCGCCGGCTGGAGCTCACCGTGCGCCGCCGGCTCGACGGCCTGCTGCAGGGCGACCACCTGGGGCTGGTCCCCGGTTCGGGCAGCGAGGCCGGTGACTCCCGGACCTACCACCCCGGCGACGACGTGCGCCGCATGGACTGGCCGGTGACCGCCCGCACCCAGGTGGCGCACGTCCGGGAGACGATCGCCGACCGCGAGCTGGAGACCTGGGCGGTGGTCGACCTCTCGGCCAGCCTGGACTTCGGCACCGCGAACTGTCAGAAGCGCGACCTCGCGATCGCCGGGCTGGCCGCGGTCGGGCACCTCACGGTGCACGGCGGCAACCGGCTGGGCGCGGTCGTCACCACGGGGGAGCGGGTGGACCGGTACCCGGCGATGCCGGGCCGGCTGGCTGCCGAGCGGCTGCTCCGCTCGGTGGTGGCCACGCCGCGGGCGGGCAGCGGCCGCCGCGGCGACCTGGCCGCGGCGCTGGAGACGCTGCGCCGCCCGCCGCGCCGGCGGGGCCTGGTCGTGGTGATCTCCGACTTCCTGGGCGACAGCGACTGGGAGCGCCCGCTGCGGGCGCTGGGCACCCGGCACGACCTGCTGGCCGTGGAGGTCCTCGACCCGCGCGAGCTGGAGCTGCCCGACGTGGGGCTGCTCACCGTCGTGGACCCCGAGACCGGTCAGACCCTCGAGGTGCCGACCGGCGACGCCGAGTTCCGCGCCCGGTACGCCGAGGGCGCCGCCGCCCAGCGGGCCGGCGTGGCCGCGGCGCTGCGCCGGGCCGGGGCCGGCCACCTGCAACTGCGGACCGACCGTGACTGGCTCATGGACGTCGTCCGCTTCGTCGCCGACCGCCGGCGTGCCGGCAGCGGAGGGGCCTCCCGATGACCTTCCAGTCACCGTGGTGGCTGCTGGCCCTGCTCGTGGTCGCCGCGCTGGTGGCCGTCTACGTGGTGCTGCAGCTGCGGCGCAAGGCGTACGCGGCCCGATTCACCAACGTCTCGCTGCTGAGTTCGCTGGTCCCGAAGCGGCCCGGCTGGAAGCGGCACCTGGCGTTCGGGCTGGTCGCCCTGGGCCTGGCGACCCTCGTCGTCTCCCTCGCGGTGCCGAGCACCGAGGTGCAGGTGCCACGGGAGCGGGCGACCGTGATCATGGCCGTCGACGTCTCCCTGTCCATGGAGGCGGAGGACGTCGAGCCGACGCGGTTCCGGGCGATGCAGCGGGCGGCGACCGAGTTCGTCGACGTGCTGCCCGAGCGGATCAACCTGGGTCTGGTGACCTTCGCCGGCACCGCGACGACGGTGGTGCCGCCCACCACCGACCGGGGGCAGGTGGCCATCGCCATCGAGAACCTGGAGCTCGCCGAGGCCACGGCCATCGGCGAGGCGATCTTCACCTCGCTGGCGGCGATCCAGAACTTCCAGGCGTCCCTGGAGACCAGCGGCGAGGAACCCCCACCGGCGCGCATCGTGCTGCTGTCCGACGGCACCACCACCGTCGGCCGCGACGACTCGCAGGCCATCGAGGCGGCCCGCGCCGCGGGGGTGCCCGTCTCCACGATCGCCTTCGGCACCGACTACGGCACCCTCGACATCGACGGCGAGCGGGTGCCGGTGCCGGTGGACCGGGCGGCGCTGGAGGGGATCGCCGACGAGACGGGCGGCAGCTTCAGCGAGGCCGCCAGCGTCGAGGAGCTGGAGGAGGTCTACAGCGACCTGGGCAGCCAGATCGGCTACACCACCGAGCCCAAGGACATCAGCCCCTGGTTCGTGCGGGCCGGCGTGCTGGTCGTGCTGCTCGGCGCCGTCCTCAGCCTGTTCTGGACCAACCGCCTGGTGTGAGCGGAGGCCCCGTCCCGACGCGCTGCCCGCGCGGGGACGGGGCGCTCCCTCAGACCGAGAAGCCCCGCTGGCGGCGGACCAGCTTCTTCAGCATGAACAGCGTCTGCAGGACCGTCACCAGGTAGAGGACGGGCCAGCCGATCGAGAGGATCGCCGACTGGACGGCGATGCTCTGCTGGCTCCAGGCGAAGATCAGGACGGCGAACGTGGCCGCCGCGCACAGCGCCGGCATCACGTAGGCGGATCCGCGGCCGCGCTCGGCGGCGGCCTGGGCGGCCCAGTTGTCCTTCTCCACGCGGGCGAAGAACTGCACCCACGCGCTCATGAAGTGGCCCATGCGGATCCACATGTACAGCTCGGCGGGGGCGAACAGCAGCGCGTAGAAGATGTCCGAGGCGCTCTTGTCGTGCATGGAAGCGGCGATCCGCAGGTTCAGCAAGGTTGCGACGATCGGCGGGATCAGCCACACCGGGTTGAACACGAACGCGTCGATCGACAGCGCCGCCGCGAGCAGCAGCAGGAACGACATGCGGGTGCCGATGTTGAACACCATCGAGACGTTCTCGTACCAGCGCAGCCGCAGGTTCGGGTGCAGCGGCTGCCCCTTGGTGTCGCCCCGCTGACCGGGCCACAGCAGGTCGATGCCACCGAAGTTCCACTTCACCTGCTGACCGTGCAGCGCCCGCAGCGTGGTCATCGGCCCGACGAACGCCCGGGCGTGCGCGCTGATCTTGGTGCTGAAGCCGGCGTCCTTGATCTGCAGCGACAGCTTGGAGTCCTCGACCTCCGAGTCGCGCACCCAGGGTGCGGCCTGGTGGTTGCGGTACATGACCGTCTCGAGGGCGCGGACGCTGAAGAGGCTGCACTGCCCGCCGAGGACGGCCATGTTCCGGCCGCGGACCAGGTTGTCCATGTTGAAGCCGGCGAACTGGGCGCGCTGGCCGGCGACCAGGAAGCGCGCCATCGCGCCCTTCACCCGGGACTTGTCGAAGGTGTAGATCGCCGACAGCCCACCGATGCGCGGGTCGGTGACCATCTCCTTCTCCAGCCACTCCACGCACCGGCGGTCCAGTGTGGTGTCGCCGTCGACGCCGAGGATGTAGTCGTGGCCGCGGCTGACGTAGTAGCCGTAGTTGAGGGCGCCGACCTTCTTGTCGGGGTTCTCGCCGATGTCGTGCACGTGCACGACGGTGTGGAAGGCCTCGCCCTTCACCACCCTCAGGTGCTCGCCGGCGTACTCCCGGGCGATCTCGGGGGTGTCGTCGTCGGTGTTGTTGATGATGACGTGGATGGCGTCCGGCGGCCGGGTCTGCGACAGCAGCGAGGTGAGGACGTCGGAGATCGTCGCCTCTTCGTTGTAGGCCGGGATGATGCAGCTGATGGTGGCGTGCCGGCGCTCGTGGTGGGCCTGGCCGCCGCCGAACTCGTCGGGCACGAGCGAGCTGACGTCGACGATCTCCTGACCGCTGCGGGCCAGCAGGTGGACGCGGTCGGTGGCACGGCGCATGCCGTGCAGGACCACCTCGGTCACAGCGAGTCCTCCTCGAGTAGCGGGAGCTCGAGCTGGTCGAGCACGGTCTGGCGGAAGTAACGCCCGGAGTCGGGCGTGGTCTCGACCAGCAGGTCGAACTGGACGGAGAGGGTCACGGTCGTCGCCGTGGCCGAGACGTCGGGCAGCGTGAAGGCGGTGGCGTAGGTGAACGGCGGTGTCAGGGCGAACTCGCCGCGGTCCTCGGCGGCCACGGTGCGCTGGATGCCGTCGTCGGTGGTCGCCGCGAAGCGGGTGACCAGCACGGTCACCGTGGTGCTGCCGCCCTCGACGTGCGCGGCCAGCTGCACGGTCTTCGCATCCGAGGCGGTCCAGGACGCCGCGTCCTGCTCGGTCCAGTAGTCGATGACGACTGTCCGGTCGCCGGCGGCGACGGTGTGCGTCACCGAGCCGGTGTCCAGGTCGCCGGCGGGGCGCACGTGCTCCTGCGGCTCGGCGGCCTCGGTGCCGTCGTCCACCGCGGGCGTCGCCACCGCGGCGGCGTCCCCTCCGGAGAGGCCCGGGCTCATCGAGACGTCGGGGAAGGTGCACCCCGTCGTCCCGGCCAGCAGCGCGATGGTCACGCCGGTCGCGGCGGCGCCGGACCGGAGCGTGCGTCGTCCCATGGTTTCCCCCCGTGGTCAGTCGGATGACCGCGCGGAGGGTCGATCGGTGGCGCTCGTCCCCCCGGCTGCGTCCGTCACGGACAGTAGGGAGCGAAACCGGGAGGAGAGCCGCTCGTGCCCGAAAGGACGAACGGCGTCCGCCCTCCGGGTGATGCTGGGTCACCCTCCCGGTGGAAACGCCGGGAGGGTGACCGGCCGGTTCAGCGGGAGGGGTCGAGGACGAGCTTGCCGGTGGTGCGGCGGGCGAGCAGGTCCTGGTGCGCCTCGCGGACGGCGGACAGCGGGTAGCGCCCGCCGACCACCGGCTTCAGCGAACCGTCGGCCGTCATGGCCAGCAGGTCGTTCATCGCGGCGTCGAGCATCTGCGGGCGCGCCATGCAGTGGGCCAGCCAGAAGCCGATGACCGCGCGGCTCTTCTGCATCAGCGCGCCGGGGGGCACCACGGGCGTCTCCTGCCGGGCGGCCATGCCGTAGGTGACCAGCCGGCCGAACGGCGCCAGGGCCGACAGCGAGCCGGTGAACACGTTGCCGCCGGTCATCTCGAGCACGATGTCGACCGGCCTGCCGCCGTTGGCCTCGCGCAGCGCGCCGGTGAACTGCTTGGGGTCGTCGTCGGCGAGGGCCGGGTCGACGGTGGCGTGCGCGCCGAGCTCCTCGGCGAGCTGCCGCTTCTCCGCGCTGGAGGCGGTAGCGATCACCCGGCCGGCGCCCCACCGGCGGGCGAGCTGGACGGCGAGCGAGCCGACGCCGCCGGCGCCGGCGATGACGACGACGGACTCGCCCTCGGCCAGGTGCGCGCTGGTGCGCAGCAGATGCCAGGCGGTCGTCCCCTGGAGGACGAGAGAGAGCGCCTGCTCGTCGCTGACGGCGTCGGGCACGGGCCAGGTGAGGACGTCGTTCGCCACGGCCTTCTCGGCGTAACCGCCGCCGTCGAGCAGCCCGACCACCCGCTGCCCGCCCCCGACCGGGGTGCCGACGAACTCCGCGCCCGGCACCAGCGGCAGCTGCTGGGCGGCCAGGTAGGAGTTCTCGATCTGGTGGGTGTCTGCAAAGTTAACTCCTGCGGAGCTGACCTCATAGAGCTGCTGACCAGGCCCCGGGACGGGGTCAGGCAGGTCGACGACATCGAGGACTTCGGGCCCGCCGAAGCGGGTGATCTGGACAGCGCGCATGCAAACGAACGCTAGGGGACGACCCCGACGCAGCGGTACGCGGTCGACCTTGGGCTTCCGCTCTGGCAGTGAAGGCTGCGGGAGCCAGCCGGCTTGTCGGTAGTGCGCGAGACGATCGGTGCATGGGAGAGAAGGGCCGCCCGGTGGCCAGGCGTCATCACACCGTTCCCCGCTTCTACTTGCGGGGGTTCGCGGAGCACGAGCGTGTTGTGACGGTGCGGCTGCCCGGCGAGCAGCGCTTCCCTCAGTCCATCAACGACGCCTCCGTTGCCAAGAACTTCTATGCCGTAGCAGGGCACGAGGATGGCGACGACGTCATCGAGAAAGGCCTCTCCGAGGTCGAGGGCGCGACCGCCGAGGTCTTCAAGAAGATTGGCAATGGAACGTGGCCTCTGTTGCTCCAGGACCGCATGGCCCTCGGGTACTTCGTCGCGCTGCAGGCAACCCGCCTGCCAGCGCAGCGTCGGACGATGGATCACATCACCCGACAGGTGCTTCGCCTCGAGGTAGGGGCGGGCGGCAAGCCCGGGCTCCGTCGGAGACTTGAGCAGCGGGGCAGTGAGGTAACCGACGAGCTCGTCGAGACGCTCTGGAAACAGGCGACCCGTCCGGAGGGGCCGCCGATCGAGCGCCCCAATGTCGAGCACATCAAGCAGATGATCGAACTCGCAGACGAGCTCCATAAGTACATCGTCGGTCGGCCGTGGACGCTCGTGCAGTTCGTCCGGCGCTCGCTCATCACCTCAGACGCGCCGGTTGGCCTGGTTCCGGATCCGCAGGACGAGCCCTGGGCGGGGGTGGGCTACATGACGGCCTGGGGCATCACTTTCCCGCTCACTCGCAAGTTAGGGCTACTCATGGGCTCGCCTGAGCCACTCATCGAGCTGGATATCCCGGTTCAGCGGACGCACGAGGGAGCGACCGATACGACGCGGGCTGGCACGACTCAACTGGAGAGGTTCTTCAACCACCACACGGTCATGAACGCGAGCGAGTGGCTATTTCACCACCCGGAGGACCGAGAGTTCGTACCTGAGCAGCTGCCTGAGCCAAGTCCTGTGAACGTGGACATGTCTGGCATGGACCACGTTTTCGACGGCGAGCCCTGGTTCGCAGCATTACCGAGAGACGCCTTGTGAGTCAGAGGTGTGCATGCCGCTGGCGGCGAGGTCATTTTCAGGTGATGTCGGCATGCCGGGTGTCCCGCAGGCCGCAGTCCTACGCCGGCAGGCCGGCGGCGACGTGACGGCCGGAGCCGACCGTGTGCCATACCTACAGGTCATGGGTCGGCTCAGTCCGGGATTAGGTCGGGCGAGAGCGCTGGAAACCTCTCGTTGTGATCAGCAGTGACCCGCCGACCTTGCAGCGATACTGACTCGGTGACTGACGACGTGGAGCGCAGGTTGGCAGGCTGTCTTCGCATGGCCGAGGCACTGCTTGAAGGCATGGACGCGGCGACGCGGACGTCTGACCCCAAGGACGTGTGGCGGTTCTCGAGCTACCGAGAATACATGCGGAAATACAATCAGGTCTTGGATGCAGTTGTGGCGGTTGAAGCTGTCGATGCGCCCGTGGATCGGTACAACCTCGATGTGGTTCGCACGAATATGGACACTCTTGCTATGCAGCAGCAGGCATACTTCGAGAGCGTTCGGGGCAATCTGCTCATACTTCGCGCCTATCTGCACAACCGAGTGAACCCCCGGTCTGAACGAGTGTCGGAGATAGCCGACTTTCTACAGGCGAACCTTCGGCGCGCCACGCTGCGGGCACCTGAACGGGAGCGCGATGTCCAGGATGTAATCGAGCAGCTATTTATTGGTCGCGGCCTTGAGAAGGGCTCCGACTATGACCGCGAGGTCGGTCGCGTCAAAGTGTCAACGAAAGAGGTAATTCCGGACTTTGTCTTGCTGAAACTTGAGACCGCAATCGAGGTGAAGCTCGCGAAAGATCCTGGCAGACTCTCCAGTATCGTTGATGAAATCAATGCTGACATACAGGCGTACGGAATCGCCTACCCTGCAACGGTGTTCGTCGTGTACGACGCAGGTGGTGCGATCCGTGACGAGGCAGAGTTTAGGCGCGATCTCGAAGCGGTCGACGGCGTGAAGGTTGTGGTTGTGAAGCACTAGAAGGCCGGCTCCTCGCGCCAAGCAGTGGGCTCCACTCGAAATCGTTCGGGACGCTCACAACGGAGGAACCGGCCGGGCCGCTTCACAGTCTCCGCTGAGCACCCCGTCGGTGGTGGGGGTCGACGAAGTTGACTCATGCCATGTGCACTTCGTAGCGCTGTCGATCCTCAGGTCAGTCAGGTGGACGATGTCGGGGACCTCGCGACCGTCGAAGGAGGCGTTCTGCATTGCGCGCATTCTCAGGCGGCTAGGGGGGCGGCCGTCGCTGGAATTGGCCACGGGGAGCGACTACGGTCCGGATCGGACGGAGCCGGATGACAGACGGCTCCGCGCTCACCCAGGGATGACAGGTCCTTGGGCCAGCGGGCCCGGCCCGCTCCGGCCTCACTAGTTGGAGCCGGAGCGGAGCCCCCCGGGCGTCGGCCGACAACGGGGAGTCCCAGTTACTGCGGTCCGCCCTGGCCTCATTCGCATCCGCTCTCTGAGGTCCGTACCTCGTGGCCGGCGGCGTCGAGCCGCGCACCGTCCCTTTGCATCCCTGGCCGTGGCCCCTGAGCCTGGCGCGCAGCAACTCGTGATCGGGCCGCTGTTCGGCAGGAGCCGGGGCGGGATGGCTCATGGTGACCGGCGGCGGGTCCCGGGGGTCGGCGGGGCGAACGGATCTACTGGCTGTGCATACAGCGATGTGCGAGTGCCAACCGAGCGCCTCGGTGGCGCGATCCAACCGGGGAACGGTAGGGCGAACGCATCAACGGACGCCTGAGGCGCCCCGTCGTCCGGCTCCTTCCGGGTGGTCCGAGCGCCTGCGGAGGCTTTTGGGTCGCTGGCGTACTCCCGGAGGGGAACGATCTCGCAGTCAGCCCAGGACGGCTCAGGTGCACTCGGCCGATTCCTTCGCCTGCTGCGGTAGGCCTGTAGGTCCACCACTTTCGCGCGAGAGCCGTGGACCTCGTCGGCATGTCTGTCCCTCATGGCGGTGGATCGTGGCCAAGGGGTCTGACACTTCGATGCTTCGCCATCGATGGGCGGCGGGCGCGCGGTCCACCGTCGTTGGCGACGCCAGTCCTGGCGTAGGCCGCTGTCCGTCGACGGGTCGACGGCTAGGCCGGCGCTACTCCTCGCGAACCCAAGCCATGTGGGGCCGAGGAGTGATGCCCCTCGTTGGCCATGGCGCGTGCGCATCAGGCGGATCAGCGGATCGGTATGTCGGACGAGGTTCCCGTCCATCTTCAGCGTTTCGTCCACCTTCGCGAAGGATTCCCAAGCCCTCAACTTGTGGGTCGCGGACGGCGATCGCTTGACGGTGGCCGCAGGCCGCGTAGCGAGCCTCCCTCAAGCAACATCTGCGAACAGCAATCTCGCTGCCGCATTCGCTCGCCGCTTCGTGGCTATCCGTCCGGACTTTGGACGGGTGGACCACCTGTCGGACTGACGCGCGAACCTCTGTTCGTGAACGCGTCGGTGCAACCCGCACCGATTGCTCAAGTCGTCGAATCGTCATCGCGTGACGATTCAGTTCGTCAGGAGAAGGCATGAAAAGCAAGACGAAGAGCGAGCCCCTCCTCCGCGCTGAGGCAGCGGCTCGGCTCCGGAAGCGTCAGAACGGCCTGTGCGCGGTTCCCAAGTGCGGTCGGCCGCTCCCGAGCCAGGACCGCTGGACCTCGTCGCCGGAGGGCGCCCTGGTCGGGCTGGTCTGTTACGGGCACTCGCTGGTCCGCATGAGTGCTCGGGCGCTTGACGCCAACTGGCTCAGGCTGTGGAGTAATCCACCCGCTGCGGGGCTCGTCATCTTGCCGCCGGGCGCCCGCAACTGGAAGCGTCCGTGGTCGGAAGGTGCGCCGGATCTCACGGTCGACCTGGCCGCTGACGCGTCGTTCGATCCTCCCCGGACGTGGTCCTACTCCGGCACTCCGGTCGAGGTCCTGTTCGAACTGCAAGAGCGTCGGTGTGCGATCTGCCTGAACCCCCTCGCCTTTTGGACCGGCCGCAATGGGTACACCGCCGGCGTGCACGTAGACCACCACTACGTGTGGACCGATCAGGCGTGGGTTCCAGTGATTCGCGGGCTCCTCTGCGCCCGCTGCAACACCAACCTGGGTCGGACGAGCCTCCTCGACCACTGGTGGGGGCCGGTCCTCCAGCGCCGCCAGGCCTACCTGGAAAACCCACCCGCGCAACAGTGGGACCTCACCAGCGATCTCATCTACGGGCGCGGGCGTCCACCAGCCAGGGTCGGCGACTGGTCTGAGACAGAGATGAGTGCCGTGACCGACGTCCTGCTCGCCATCGCAGGTCAGGACCAGGACAAGATTGACGTCGCCGTCAACCGTGACTGGTTCGACTGGTACTACGCAGGTACGGCAGTCCACGCACTCCTCGTCGAGCAGGCCGGTGTCTGCGCAGTCAGCGAGCAGGATCTCAATCCGCCGCGCCGCTTCAACGGACGTCCGACTGTGAACGCCGCCACCCTCGATCACGGAGGGCCCGACCGGAGGCGCGGTCCTCTGCGTGGGCTGATCACCCCGACGTGGAACGGGCGTCTTCGCGAAAGCGGTAGCGGGGAGACGCGGTGGGACCAGGCCAGGCCTTAT
This sequence comes from Blastococcus sp. SYSU DS0616, assembly GCF_054051015.1. NCBI lineage: Bacteria > Bacillati > Actinomycetota > Actinomycetes > Geodermatophilales > Geodermatophilaceae > Blastococcus > Blastococcus sp. SYSU DS0616. The sequence goes on along the minus strand of NZ_JBJHAJ010000002.1, from coordinate 60,562 downwards.
CTGGATGATCCGCCGGCACAGCGGTCGCCGTACACGAACGGGCTCTGCTACTCCGCGGCCAGCAATGCATGGTTGGTGCCCGACGCCCGTCCGCAGGCACCCGGCCTGAGCCCGGAAGAGGTGGTGGACTCAGTTCGTCAGACGCGCGCCCAGGAGGCTCGCTGGCGTCCGAACCTGTGGGGCGTCGACGCTCAGTAATGCGATGCCCAGCCCGCGCCGCTGGGTTCGCGCCGCCTTGCCCTCTGCTCCGCTCGGTGCAGAGGGCAAGGCTTGCTGGATCCCTCCGCCCGCCTTTCAACCTTTACGGATTGGGCGCGCGTCTCGCGTCCTCGGGATCGCATGCCAGCAGCGCATGAAGGGGTACCTCCAGGGCATCGCTGATGCTCCAGAGGCTGTCGACGGAAGGGGAGTAGGCCCCCGTCTCGACCCGGCTCACGGACTTGCGCTCGATGCCGGCTCTGTCGGCCAGTTGTTCCTGACTTAGGCCCAGCGACTGCCTGCGCGTCCGGATCGCCTGGCCCAGTGCCTTTCGTCTGGCAGTCCGAACGTCGTCGGCGGTAGACACCTGACGATCTTGAGGGCCACATATCAGCCTGTCTGTACCAAACTTGGTACAGTTGACCCGGTGTGATGAGGGACCGGTACCAGCGCCGGCCCACGACACACCGAAGGCCACCGCTGGAGACCTGCGAGGAAGGGGAGTCTCGTGTGCTTCACAAAGTGGACCTGAGAGATGGAGCGCCCAAGCGGGCGGGAGTCAGGCCTCCAGAAGGTCTATAAAGCCCGAGGCCAATTCGACCGATGACCATCTGAAACGTTCGTCAATGCGAGATGTGGGAACCGAAGGAGGAAGCCGTGCGCGCGTTGGTATATGTGCGCCTCTCGTCCTTCGCAGGCGAACGGGACACGAGCACCAGCCCGGAGCGGCAGGAAGAGGCATGCCGAAACTACGCGCAGGCGCATGGGTGGACCGTCGGTGAGGTCATCTCCGACCTCGACGTCTCGGGTAGCGACAAGGGTCTGCGACTGGATCGACCCGGGCTGCGCAAGGTCCGTGAGCGCTGGGCTGACGTTGACGTCCTCCTCTTCGCCAAACTGGACCGCATTGCCCGCAATGTCGCCGACTGGAACAGCCTCAGGGAAGAAGCCCAGCAACACGGCGTCGCACTGGTCAGCATCGGCGAGAGCCTTGACCTCACGACACCCAACGGCGTCTTCGTAGCGAACGTGCTCCAGTCCTTCGCGCAGTTGGAGGCCGCGGTCATCAGTTCCCGCACCAGGGAGGCTGTGGCTTACATGGCGCGCGAAGGGCGGCACCGCGGCGGGTTGCCGGCGTTCGGCTGGACGGCTGGGCCGCACCCGGGGCAGCGCGGCTACCGACTGGTGCTTCACCCCGAGCGGTCGGTGGTTCTGCGCGCGATCATCGGGCGCGTCCTCGCGGGGGAGTCAACCTGGAACATCGTCGACGACCTCAATCGGCGAGGGGTGGAGAGCCCAGAGGGCAAGGGGTGGGCGCCGGACACACTTCGGAAACTGCTGCGACGACCCATCCTGCGCGGCATGCAGATGCACCGGCGCCAACTCGTCCGTGGGGACGACGGCTTGCCGATCCGGCCGCACGAGCCGCTGATCGACGACGACACATGGCACGCGCTCCAGGCGGAGTTGGACCGTCGAGGCACCACGGGCGGCAACAACGCATCGGTGCCGTACCTCCTGCGAGGCCTTGTCTTCTGCGACCTATGCGGTGTGCGGATGAACCGGCAGTCGCAGGCAGGTAAGCCGTCGGTCATGGTCTGCGGCCGACGGTCCCGCACAGGGGAGAGGTGTCCCGGTGTCGCAGTCGGGCGTCTCCGCTTGGAGTCGCTCGTGACCGAGCGGTTCTTGGCCATCTTCGGTGACCTGCCGGTGACCGAGGAGGAGTCCGTCGAGTCTCCGCGCGGCAACCTTCGCGAGGTCGAGGAGGCGCTGGCCGCGGTGATGGAGCAGATGACCACCGTCGAGCCGGGGACAGACGAGGACGAGATCCTGCAGGAGCAGCGGAAGGCTCTCTTTCGGGAGAGGCAGCGATTGCGTGCCTTGCCGAGTGCGCCGGCCGTGCGCATCCGGCAGACGGGGGAGACCTTCGCAGAGGTGTGGGAGCGCTCCGATCTCTTGGAACGGAACCGGCTGCTGACCAGTCAGGTGGCGGAGGTTCGGATCAGGAAGGGGTTACGCGGCCGGCACGGTCTCGACCCCAACCGCGTCGTCATCCAGTGGAAGGGCGTCCTCGCTGAGACCGCGGGCACGGAGGAAATCATTCCAGTCGGTTGACACGCGTCCGTCCGCGAAGACCACCTCGGTGATCAAGCGCGGATCGGGGTCACGGACGATCCGGATAGTGGGAACGCCGACCTCGTCGGTTTCCCTAATCTTCCGCTGCTGTGCTGACATCTCGTATCGTCTCCAAGGGCAATTTCGTGTATGGGCCCTTGCAATCGGTCGAGCCAATTGCCGATAGGACGTGTAGGTCCTCCCTCGTTCGAGTGACTTTTCTGGGGCGGCGGTTCCCAAATCCACCACGCCCGACCGTCCCTCGCTGGTCGCTGGCGGGGGCCTTATGGAATCGACTCGACCCAGGCGAGAGCCTTATGGAGCGGGATGGTGTGCGCGCCGTTCGTCACGTCGTCAGCCAGTCCCTCGCACCACACTGTCCGGCCGGCCGTGGTCTAGAGAGGCGCCCGGCACACGTAAAGCGCACCTGAAGACCGGCCGGCCGGATGTCACGTGGAGGCCTGGGCGGCACGCGGCGGTCTCGACGGCGATCGCGGCCAAAGCCGTCGATCGCCGTCGAGACCGCAGGTCGCCGTGAGAGCCGACGGGCGAGCGCCGCGCCCCCAGGACGACTCCCTCAACTGGTTGCGGCGGCCAATGACGGGTCGCGCCTCCCGGCGCCCCGGTCGGCCTGCGCCGTTCGGGAACCTACGGTTCCCGGAGCCCTCACCTCTGCGGCAGAAGCCTGGCGCCGCCCCCTTCGGGCTGTGCCCCGTTCTCGAGCACCCGTCCGGACGGGTGTGGCCCCGGCGATCCAGGGGCTCCCGTCAACGAGTCCAAGAGCGGGACGCGCAACGGTCGCCGCGCTGACCTCCCCGCCCAGGCCCGCAAGAAGTGGGTCTGCCTTCGCGACAAACGAGCATCGACCGGATGCCCACGGCGAGTTTCGGCGACCGAGCGGAACCCCGATCGCTTCGTCCACAGACGTAGACACCGGCCGCCATACAGAGGACCGGATGCGGAGTCCAGTCGAACCTAGGACCGGAGTGAGACCGGGACCAGGTGGTTGTCGGGCGGCCGCGCAACGCGCCGAGCCTCTACGAGTCCGGTGCGGTTTCTGGGCCTTCGGCCCGTCGGGGGAAGAACAAGGAGCAGCGCGATCCGCGCAGCGGGTTGCGCTGTTGAGCGCGAGCGCAGCGAGCACCGGTCGAGCGAAGCGAGCGCAGTAGTGGTGAGAAGTCACGCGTCGACTTGTAGCGCGAGAGGGGAGGGACGCTGCGCCCGCGAGCGGCAACAGAACGGTCGACCCTCGTCCCACCGTCTCCGCATGAGTCAGGGGCCCGGGGAGGGGCTGCTCTCCTCGACCTGGGGAGGGGGAACCCCCTCCCATCACGGTGTTGGGGGTACCCCGACCACGGTCGCCGGGGGTACCGGGTACCCCGGTGGCGCATAGGGAGGGAACCTCCTCGCGCACGAGGGAAGAGGGGTATCCAGGTCGTGCGTCGGCGGGGAACCTCCTCGCGAACGGGGGATGGCGATCCTCTGCCGAAGGGGACGTAGGCGCGATCCGAAGGAATGTGGAACGCGCACGGAGGGAGGGGGCGGGGGAGTCCTCCGCTCAACCGGTGGGCTACCCGGCGCACCGGGACCCGCGTCGCCTTCGTGGCGGATCGGTCTCGCGAGGCCGAGGGCGCACGACCGCATGCGATGGGAGCGCAGCGACCGGGCAGCGGGGAGTGCGGCAAGGCCGTCCCAGCCACTCGGTCCGATCGCAGATGCAGCGAAAGTCCGGTGGACCGCCCGACCGGAGCATCAGTTCGCACTTCGTGGAGGTCGCGAATCGCGCCTTCAGCCGACGGTGTACGGGCGCAATGCTGTAGGTGCCGAATGCCGCCGTGACCTGCGAATTCAAGCATCCCAGGCCCTGACGCCCGCAGTTGCACCCGAGCAACCGCTTGCGTGAGGCCCTGCGTGAGGGGCTTTGGCCTTGCTTGGTGATTTGCGAATCCCGTTGAAAGCAAGTTCTTGTGCAACCTCAAGTGGGGCGTCCGCAGCGTCGAGACATCCGAGCGAAGTCGCCTACCCGAGGAGCCCTCGATGACCATCCCCGCCCACGCTGAGGACGACAGCCCTTTCGCTCACTCCGCCCAGAGCATCGACATCTTCACGGGCCTACCCGAAGTCACCCCTGCCAGTACGCACACGGACCCCCGGGGGACGCGGAAGGGACGACGGACGCGGGGTCCCTCCCTCCTGACCGGCCGGAACCGGGTACTGGTCACGTGGCTGTGCCGCGTGCGCTATGCGACGCGCGCGCAGATTCAGGAGCGCTGCTACCCCCTCGACCAGATGCCCACCCGCCAGGCCGTGGCAGCGCGCCTCGCTTCGTTGCAGGCAGGGGGGTGGCTCGCGAAGCACCCCGGCATCGGGGGGTACCCGATCTACCAGCCCACCCTCCGGGCCTACAACGAGGTGGGGGAGGGCACCCGCTACCTCCCTTCTCCATCCATGGGAACAATGGAGCACACCTTGCGCCTGACGGATCTCATCGTCGAACTGGAGACCGGTCGCCAGGAACTTCCCGCCGGCTACCCCACGTCGGTGACCGTGCTGACGGAGCGGGAGATCACTGCAGAAGACAAGGCCCCACCGAAGATGCGTTACCCCGCCGGCGACCGAACCGACGCAGGGGAGTACCAGCCGGTGTACGGCTACCTCTCCGACGACGGGACGCGTCGAGGCTTCCCGGACGCCTTGGTCCTGCCGATCGACCCGACGGAATGGGAGATGGGGCAGCCATACGCTGACGCCATCGCCGTCGAGTACGAGCGCAGCGAGAAGCCCCTCGCCGAGTACAGGGCCATTATCCGTGCGTACGTCGACACCACTCGGCGCACCGCACCCCCGGAGGCCGCGGCTGCTGCACGGCGGACCCTCGCGGGACTGAACCTGCCGCAGATCGAGGCCCTACCGGTGATCTCGGTGCCTCGAGGCGGCCGCTACCGGCACGTCCTCTACGTCTGCGAGAGCGCACGAATCAAGACCCTGGTGGAGACCGCAGCGCGTGATCTTCGGGTTGGGGATTTCGTCCTGACGATGCTCGCACCGCCCGCGCGGTTCAACAGATCGCCCGAGCGCACCACCCGACCATGGCCTGCGCGAACGTGTCGTCGGGTCGGGGCGCCGGTCGACGTCCAGTTGATGCGCCTGCCCAAGTCCTCTCTGGTCGACTTCGTCGTCTCAATGGGCCTCGGCGAAGCGGCGCTAGAGGCGTTGATTGCCGCGGACCTTCCCGGCACCGAAGTCTGACCACCTCCTCGCGCTGTCGGAGGGCCTGACGGGGTCAGTCGTACACCCCCTCGTCGAACTGGACGAAGTGTCGGAGGGGCGATGGAAGATCCGGACATGGCTAACTCGAGCCTGATCCAGTGGACGCCGGGACCCGTGGTGATGCTCTGGGATATGGACAACGTCCTGACGGGCCGCCAGGACGTGCCCGGATTGGCTCGACTGCTGGGCGACTTCGGCAGCCCAGAGGTCCGACGCGTCGCAGCGGGACACTTCGTCACCTGCAGAGCCCATGGGGCGACCGCAAGGAAGAGGGGCTTCGAGGTACTGAACGGAGGTCGTAGACCGCAGGGCGCAGACCGCCAGCTGCTGCGCCACGCCTCCAGGCAGGCGAAGCGGGGCGCCCGGCATTTCTGGGTGGTCAGCAACGACGGCGGCTTCTCGCGTGTTGCTGACGCTGGCTACCTCACGGTCCTCACACTCGACGAGACGCGCGTGAGCACGCGACTTCGCGCGGCCGCACTGACCGTCATCTCACTTAGGCGGTCGGCGGGAGAGTGGCGAATCCAGTACAGGGACGGTGCCCCCTTCACTCCCGCCGTGTAGTTCAACTGCGCCTGCCCACCGCGGTGACGAGTGTGCCGAGGAGCGCCGGGGCTCGTGACGAGTTGTCCGGCTTGCCCCCGTCCTCCTCGGCAAGTGAGCGGCTGAGTTCGGGACGGTCACGATGACGTCCTCGACTCGTTGTCTGTCGCATCCGGGTTAGGTCTGCGTCTGGCTACCAGCGCCGAGTCAGCGTCAAGCACCGAGCAAGTGACGATCACGACGCCCCGTCACTCAGACCTGTGAGCCTTCGACGTCACAGGCGGGACACCGCGCGCAGGGCGTCGGCCAGTCGTTCCGGAGTCGCCGGACGCCGACCTGCTCCGCTTCATGGGCGACGACGCGGCCACGGACGTCGACGACCGGCGGCCCGATCCAGAGCGGGAGATGCGGAGTACCCGTTCCGCTGTCTCGCCGCCCGAGTCGTCACGAACTGTGGGATTGAGGTGCAGCGCGCAGCCCGCAGATCCATGCGCCTGCCAGCGGACATTCCGGTGAGGACGATCAAGGCTCCGCGATCGCCGACCGCGGAGCCCTTCCTGCGTCCGAGGGGCGACACGCTACATACGCACACGGCTTCTTCTGAGCTGAGCCGGATCGCCGTTCGCGCTGTCGAGCCGGCGCTGAACGGTCGGGCGACGCGAACGAGTTCACCGGACAGGCGGACAGCGACGCGTGGCCGACAGCGTCATCGCGTGCGAGCCATGCGATGTCAGCGACACCCCGCCGCGACGTCGGAGGCGTCGCGGTCGTCGGTTCGGCACGACGGCGGCAACGAGCAGGCCGGCCAACGTCGACGTCGTGCTAGGCAACGTTCCGCAGGACGCCTTGACCGCCCGGCCGGCGACTGCACCGGGCTGGGCAGTGGTACGACGATCCGCCTCAAGGGCTGGCACAGCAGTCTCACTTTTCCAAAGAGCCAAGTGCAGCTGCCAATTCCTGAGCGAGGAAGGCCAGTTCATCGGCCAGTTTCCTGCCGGAGGACACGATCACGTCCGCGTGACGTTGGTCGAACGACTGACGCGTGGCATCACTCCACTGCGGCCGGGTCGAGGCAAGGGTGCGCTCAAGCGTCCGGATGGCTTCCTGTGCTTGAGTCGCCCGGGAACCAAGGGACTGCGCCATCAGCGCACCTCCCCGGGAAGGTGCTTGATGCCCAACTCCCTGGCGATCAGGAGACGGTGCCGCCCGTTGATGATGTTGAGCGACCCATCGCCGCGGCGCTCAGCGCGGATACGATCGCTGCCAAGAAACATGTCGAAGACATCGGCGGTTCGGCGCAATGGTCGGGCATTCGACAGCATATCGCGCTCCGCGTAGTAATCCCGCGTCTTGCCGCTGGCGACTCCGGGTCCTACAGTGTCGTTCCACGTCTGGACGGCCCAGCGGTAGTCCGCTCGACTTAGACCGCCCTTGCCGAATCCTCCTTGTGTACCGTGGTCGTCTAAGATTGGATTCTCCTCGAGGTCGGCAGCGCTCACGTCAAGGCTCGAAAGCGCGCTGCTTTTGATGGAGCCACCTAGCGACTGTGGTGGACTTGCCGGCCTTGAATCGCCTCCGCCGAAGGACCCACCACCGACGCGGTAGCCTTCGAGGGCTCTATTCATCGCTGCAAGTTGTGAGCGGGCGCCCGCCACCTGCGAGGTGGTGGACGTCGTGTAGCTCTTACCCAATCTTGCTACCGCAGCTTGGACGTCCTTGACTCGAACGCTTGCTCGCCTCGCTTGTTCGCTTGCTTCTTGAGCACGAATGAGCTTGGCCTGTATTCCACGCCTTGCTTCGGGCGACGCTGACTCCAGGAATGCCGAAAGCGCCGCTACTTCGTTCGCACGCTTGCGCACGGCACTCTCTACTTCGTCACATGCGGCACGAGCCACGCTCTGGGCCCGGGCGAGGAGACCTGCGACGTCTGTCGACCACTTCTCGAGGGCCTGGTCGACCAAGGCGATGGCCTCATCGCGCGTACGAACCTCGGCCATACGTCAGCGCCCGCGGTACTGCTCCAGCGCAGCCGCCTTCTTCTGCAAGACGGGTGCGTACTGGCCCCTGAGCTTGTCGGTGAACTGGCTGAGTGACTTTACGGTTTGTTTGAAGTCTTGCTCGAACTTCTGGCGTTCGGAGTCCTGCCAGCCGGAACTCTCAAGGGCGCGCGAGAGTCCTCGAGCCACCTCTTGCAACTGGTCCGCCGACTTGGTCAGCGACTTTGCCAACTGCTTCAGCTTCTCTGGGTCAGCATGAACCTCTGGCATGGCTCGATCCTCATTCACTCGAGGCGGCTGCAACGATTTGCGTGACCCATTCCCGCGAAGGGGGGGCGTAGGCGGTCACTCTAGTCAAGACTCCTATGTCCTCATTTGAGATCAACAACTGGCTCTCGCGAAGGTCGAAGGCTTGCCCCGTGCCGATAAAGGTCTGTGAATCATCTCTACTCATCTTTCCAGCGACGCGCCAGCCGAGTTCACGCATCATGCGAGGTGTAAGCCGCCGGTGTGCTCCGGCCACACTGTCTGCCCATAGCCACACGTGCACCCCGACTTCCGGGCCGTCACGCATCACTCGCTCCAACTTCTCAACGAGGTCGCCATCCACGTCGAGACTGCCCATCTCGGCGTCCAAGTCTCGGGCCCGGTGGACGCCGAAGAGGAAGAGCAGTTTGGCGGGTCGGCCAGAATCGTCCTGGTTAACGCGGTCCTCAACCTCAGCGAGGTATGCGTCCAGAACATCAGGAAACGCTCGCCGCCTCTTGAGCGTGATGCGTTGAACGTCCAGCAGAGGCTCCAGCAGGTCGTCCAAGCCATCGTCGTTGGACATGAAGTCGATGACATCGACCGTCGAGTTGGTCATGGCAGCCGATGCCACCGCAGCGGCAAGGAGTCCGTAGGCCGGTCCTCTTGGCTCGATGCCGGTGTTCTCGTTGTCACCACTTCGCACGATGCTCAGGACATTCGCTCCGCCCTCACGAGAGAGGACCAGATCGCCGATGTCGCCGACAGTCATGGGCGCACCAGAACGGATTCGGACGGGGTAGCTGCCGGAGGCGGTGAGTTCCTCGCGGAACTGAAGGGCGTTCTGGGTGTCCAAGGGGATCAAGGCGTTGCCCTCGAAAACCATCGGCACGCGGCTGAAGCCTGCCTCGTTGGCCATGTCTCGCATTACCTGGAGGCGCGCCACGCGCTCCGCTTCCTCGAGCAGCGCGCCTTTGAATCGCTCGTTGGCTTCGACCAGGCCACCCGCGGCGTTCAAGATGCCCTCGCCGCGTGTTGCGAGGAAGTCGCCTGCGTTGTTCGTGTCGCCGAGAACCTTGCGTGCATCGGACTCGGCTGCAGGCAGCAGGATGCGGACGGGGAGAAGCTGTGGGACGTGCGCTCCAAGAGCATCCAATCCAGCGAGACTCTGTGACCCAAGCAGAACGTGGACACCGAAGCCGCGCCCCTGCCGGATAATCGACTCGAGTAGGTCGGCCGCCGCCAGGCCGACCTTGTCATTGCGAGCGAACAGCACCTGAAACTCGTCGAAGACCAGCAGGATGCGTGGCAGCTTTTCGCCAGTTGCCTCCCTGAGACCCTGCATACCGACTTGGCGTCCACCAGTTGCCCGGAGAATCGCGGCGCGTTGAGCGATCTCTGCTTGCAAAGACTCCAACACGCTCAGCCCGAATTCGCGGTCAGATTCAATCGCGATGACCTTCGCGTGGGGCAGGTTCTCCTCGGCGTATGACTTGAACTCGACGCCCTCTTTGAAGTCGATCAGGTAGAGCTCTACCTCGGCCGGCCCGTATAGAGTCGTCAGGCCACCGATGTAGGCGTGGAGCAGCGTGGACTTTCCGGAACCGGGCCTACCCACCAGCAGCGCGCCTGCGTGGTCACTTGAGTCGAACCCAAGAACTGCGACGTCACGCGCTCCTTTCTGTCCGATAGGAGCGAAGAGGCCACGGGTGCTGTCATCGCGCCACCACGTCTTCGGGTCTGTAGCCTTCACGTGAGTTGCTGCGGTACCCAGCTCAGGCCGGAGGCCACGCGCCGCGACGGTGCTGTACATCCCCAGCACCTTGTCGAACTTGACTGCTGCTTCAGTGCGGTTGATGCTGGCTCGACCAACACTGTCGATTACGCGCTTCGCGGCGGCGCTCTGCTCGGGCAGTACGTCATGCTCGAAGGAGGTTTCGAGTTGATAGCCATTGATCGTGTCTGAGAACCCACCCTGGAGGTTGAGTTTCCGCATCGAGGTCGCGAGCTGCTCCACATTGGCTCCATAGGGAGCTTGGGCGCTCGAGTCTGCTGCTATCCACGTGAAGACGCCGCAGCGTGGGCCGTTCTCAACGATGCTCTTCAACCGGGCCGTGGACTCGGCGGTGAGGCCAGTTGGGGCGTCGAAGAGAACCAACACTCGGTACGGCTCCGCTACCTCACCGGCAGCATCGTTGAAATCGTCAATGGTCTGGTAGGTCGTGCGCAGGTACTTCTGGATGACGCGCTCGATGTGTGAACTCAGCTCGATCAAGCGAGCGTCGAGGTCCTGAGGCGACGACCAGACCTTTCCGCTGATGAGGTCGGCGTCGTACTCCGCGAGGTCGAGCAGGTCGCCAGCCGAATGTCCGAGACCGATGGGGTCGAAGATGCAGAACCTGACCTCGCCCGGTGAAACGGAGAGCAGTTGACGAAGCATCATCGAACGCATGAAGCCGTGGGCGGCAGCTCGGCCCAGCGCATCGTGCATCAGGTACCAGCTGTCGTGGAGCGCAAAGCCCCAGGGCACGCGCAGTTCCGTCCCGAAGCGTGCGTTCGAGCCGAGGTGATCATCCGGCTCCGGGATCAGGACGCCACCGTAGGCAAGCCGCAGACCGAGGCTTGTTCCGTCCTCAAGGCTCCACGAGTTCCAAGCGGCGTCCGACCACGGTTGCATGATGGTCGGGAGATCCATTGCCGAGCGTGCCGCCAGTGACACCACAGGGTCGAAGGAGTTTTTTGCCTGCTCCGCACCAGCACGTGCTTCACGCTCACGCGCTTGCTCAGCCTCGGCGACCTCGGCCCTTGCTGTGTCGATCGCGTCCGCGAGTGCGTCCAATCGTGTCGCCACACGTCCGAGTGCGTCACTGCCTCTCCTCCGGAGGCCACCTCCGAAGGTCTTGTTCTCCGCCTGCTGCAGCGAGGAGCGTGCTTCCTCGAGGTCTGTGTCGAAGGCTTGTGCCTGCGCGGGCGAGAGCGTCCACGGCCCGTTCTGCGCGGACTTCGAACTGAGCCATGCCTTCGGATCAGACGACGGGATGGGCGTCCGCGGCTGTTGGTTCCCGCCACGGTCGATTTGTTCCTTGAACCGGCCAGAGACGGTGGTGAAGCGCTCCCAGACATCGCTCTCAGCGGTCTTGAGCGCCGCGAGCCGCGCCTGAGCGCCTTGAATCTTGAGGGTGGCTGCAATCCACTGCCGGCCGAGTGCCTTCCGCTCGGTAGCGAGCGCGTTGTAGACGCCGCAAACGTTCGACCACAACTCACCGACGCTCGTGCCCTGGGTTCCAGCAGTCGGAGCGTCCTCTTCGTTGCCGAGCGCCTCGAGCAGACTCGCGGCTCGGTCGTCTCCAAGCTCTTGAGCCCGCGTGAACGCAGCTTTGGAACCGGCCAAGTCGCCAAGTTGGTACAGCGAGATTCCCAGCTCGTAGGCGCACGCCGCGTGCCCCAGGTTCGAGCCGCTCCGGTAGGCCTCCACTGCTGCCGACCAGTTCTCGTCCTGTTGGTGAATCTTTCCAATGCCCCAGAACCCGGCTGGGTCACCGTCATCAGCAGCACGCCGAAGATGTATCAACGCCTCCTCGGTCTGCCCGTCCTGGGCAAGCATCAGCCCAAGGTTGAGAGACGCGATGGTGCTGCCTAAGTCGATGGAACGGAGATACGCCGCTTTAGCTCCGCTCTTGTCACCAAGATCGCTCAAGAGGTTGCCCAGGCTCATCGCAGCTTCACGATGCCCCCGGGCCTCGGCGCGTTCGTACGCAACCCGCGCGGGGTCCGTTTGCCCGCGTTGCCGGAGAGCGTTGCCAAGAAGTACAGCCGCTTCCGCGTCCCCGAGTTCGTCTGCTTTGCGGTATGCCTCTAGCTCCCCGTCGGCATCACCGGACGCGGCGCAGGCTGACGCCCATCGAAGCAGCTCATCTACGCTCACGGGCGAACTCCATCCGGCTCAGTGGGGGATTGACTAGTGGCCAGACCCCTCGAGCACGGAGATCACCCGCTCGTTCTCAGTCCAGAACGAGTCCCTCGTGAGGCCGTAGTCGGTGTAGATGAAGACGCCGTGGCTGATCACGTAGCTGAACACCTCACTGTCGACCCCGTTTGAGGCGGCCCAGTTGCTGATCTTCATGACGTCGGCGTCGTCCCCAGGGAGCAGGAATACCAAGTCCCTCCACTGAGCTGCAGCTGCGGCGGTCTTCGCACGAAGCGCAGCGAGCGGAGCGCCAAGCTCCTTCTCCATCTGGACAGCCATCGTGCGGAAGTTTTCCCTCGAGATGGGATGCTGCCGCACACCATTCACGTACTCGGCGTCGGCCATCCCGAATGCTCGCTCGACCTTCTCCGCCTGCTCGAAGCACTGCTGGTACTGGTCCATCATCTCCCCAAGCGCACTGTGCAGGGAGTGCAGCATCTCCCAGCGCAATCTGTCGTCCGGGTCCTCGAAGTCCGGAGGGGGACCCTGGGTGGCACCGAAGCTAGGGCCAGAGGCTTCAACCAAGCTCTGAGGCGTGCCGAAGGCCTGCTGCGGCTGCAACTGACCCCGCAGGAAGGCTGACATGAGCTGGCCGAATGCCTCACCCTCAGGACTGCCGAGCTGAAGGTTGTCGGGAGCACCCCAGAACATGAAGCCGTCGAGGTTCTGCGGCGGACCGAAGAGGATCTGAAACCAGCCGGACCGCTGAGTCTGCAACTCGGCGCGGGAAACGTCTCGGCGAGCCACCTTCACTTCGCGCTCGTCGGGGTAGGCCATGGCCAGGACATTTCCCTGGCCGAAAAGGATCACAGGCGCGGCGTTGACTGTTACACCGCCGCCCAGCCGTCCCAGGCCGATGGTTGCGTCCGAGATACGCAGGACAACTTCGCAATTGCGCGGGTTGATACCGGCCTGACTGATCGGGTAGGCCCACTCTGGATCCTGCAGGAGAGCCTCAAGCCCGTAGCCAGTGAAGCTCGCCAGCTTCGGCTTCTTGTTACCGAATAACCCCATCCTGCGTACCCCTGTCTACGCAATCGGCGGTCTGCTGCCCGCCGCGGAACCGGAGCCTAGCGCGACGGGCATCACGCTGGCCGCCTGATCGGCGTCGCGTTTGTCTGCCGAAAGTCTCCCGTGGCTCGCCGGTGCAGGCTCCGTCGTCGCTCGCTGCACCGGCACGCACCTGACCGCGGCAGAAGACCTCTGTGGCGTCGCGGGAGGGAGGATTACGGGAGGCCTGAGCGACACGGTTGGCGCATGAAGACCGCAACCCCGCGTCGGAATCTGAGGACCGGGCGGGCGAACCGCAGTCGCCGCCGTTGGCGTCGTTGGTGATCGCCAGCCCCGTGCGTCCCCAGGGGGACCGGCCGATGAGGGTCGAGGCGATGCGCGCCGCCGTCATCGCGATCCGCGCGGGGATCTTCGACGACGTCAACAACGACGTCCCCTACTCTGGCCAGGCGCCCGGTGCCGCGGTCGCCGGCCGCACCTACCGGTCAGCTGCTGGTAGGGCCCCCTGGGCGACAGGCGATGCCAGCCCAGTCGTCCTGGTGGTGGCCTGTCACGCCGGGGCCGGCGCCTCGACGGTCGCGTTGGCGGTCGCCGAAGTGCTGGCGGTGAGCCGGCGGTCCAGCTGATCGACTACGCCGAACCGGTCCGGTCGGGCTGATGACGGCCTCGACCATCGAACTGGGCACGGACGGCGCCGGGTGGTGACACGGCCGGCGCGGCCGACTGGACGTGGTCCGCCTCGCCCGCTCAGGCGACGGCGAGCTCCCGCCGCCACCGGAGACCGACGACACCCATCGGCTGCTGGTGGTCGATGCGGGCTGGTCGCTGACCACCGCGCACGTGGATACCTCATCCAGGGCGCGAACGTCGTCGTCACCCGGGTGACGGTTCCCGCGGTCCCTCAGACCGAGCACGTGCTGGCCGCCGTCGACGGCGAGCCGGTGGTCGCCGCGGTCGGCCCGGCGCGATGGCCGCGGGCGGGTGGAGGCCAGCTGCGGACCACTGCATACAACGAGGATGACGTCCACGCGGCGGCCAGCGTGCGGCGATTCCTGCATTAGCCCAGCCATGAGCAACTCCCTGCGAAGACAGAGCGCTTAGCGAACGGAGCACAACTTCTACGACTGTTTTCGATTGACGCGCTACTCGGCCAGAAGCTAATGCACTACGTGTACGAGCTTCTCGATCCAACGCTCAGTCCTCATCAGGTCTTCTACGTTGGCGAAGGCGTTGGGGGTCGCGTTCTCTCACACCTCGTCGATCCCGCGGGCTATCCAATGAAGCCCGAACTCCTGCCGTCCGCGAATGAGGACGAGCGTCAAGCCAGACTCGCCCGTATTCGAAAGATCCGTGGCGCCAAGTTGGAGCCAGGCGTACGCATTGCGGTATACGGATTGCCCGACAAAGAGGCCGCCCGTAACGTGGAAGCGGCTCTCATTGCTACGTATAAGCGGGCTGGCATCAAGTTGACGAATAGGAACCGAGGATTCGGAGTGGATCGGATCGGTCGAGACCTCGCTCTTCTCAGAGCCGAGTTGGGGGCTGCCGACATCGAGGTAGCAGAGCAGGGCATCTTGGTCCCCTGTCAGTTCGTGCACAAGCCGCTGCCAGCGGGGGTCGTGCCGTGGGAGGCCAGTGAACGACTCCGCCGGTACAACTCACAACGCGCATGACACTTGGGCGTAAGGGCCCAGCCGGCTCTGCGTCAAAAGCTGCGAGCGGGGGATGACGTACTGCTATTCGCCGTCAGCTCTGAGGGCATTTGCATGGGGGCGTGGCCGATCATCCGCTACGACGACAACGGGAAGATGTTCGTGCTGTCGCGAGTTGCGCGCAACAAATTCCTGAAGCGTCGGCTGGTCATCGCAGGGAAGCCCTTGACCCCTTCAGCAAGCGCATCGCTTCGTCAACTGGACGCCTTGAGCCCTCGGAGGCCGCCTAGACGCGCCGCTACCATTCGGTGGCGCACTGCGGTCGGCTGGCTCGATCGCTCTTTGTCGATGTCGTCGCCCAATGAGACGTGATAGGTGTTTGTCGCGCGCTGATAGCCGCAGGATGTGCGTGATGAGCAGTCTCGCGATGTTCAGCGCGCGTCGGTCTTGAGCACGCGCTGTCGCCGGCGAGGCTGCTTCCGTCCAATCCGGGCAGCGCGGCGCGCGACGACGCATACCGATCACGCTATGGGCGCCTGCCGAGAACCAGGGGCTCTCGCCCGCTCGGGGACGGGGAGACAAACGGCGTCGTGCACCCGGCGCGGCCCGGCACCGCAGCTGCACGCGCCGCCCGGTCAGAGCTCGGGCAGCGGGAAGGTGCGCAGCGGCCCGCGGCGACATGACGGCCGGTCATCGAACCAGTGGGTGACCTCCTGAACGTGCCAGCGAAGGTCAGGAGCAAGGGCTTGTAGCTGTGCGACGGCGTGCCGGCTCCACGTGGGCGCCCCGCCGTCCTTACCGCCCACGCAGTAGGCGATCTCGAACGGCACGTCCCGGCGGCAGTCGAGTCGGGCGGTGAGGCGCGAGCGGTTTGCCTCGGCCCAGATCCGGTAGTCCAGCCCCTGGAGGACGAGCATGTTGTCGCCCCCGAGCTTGGTCTCGACAAGGACAAGCGTGCCGGTGGCATCGAGCCCGACGAGGTCGACGTAGCCGCGGCCGCGGGATTGCTCACCCCGCGACCCCGAACTGCCTCGCGGGCGCCAGGCGGGGAGCTCTCGCAGAACGGGCTGTTCCAGGCCGAGCGCCTCGGGCTGCCGGCGGAGCACGGCCTGTAGCCAGTGTTCGTCAGGCTTGCGCGCCACGCCGGCTAGTCGCTGCTCGCAGCCTGCCTGCACGCGCTCGGTGACGGCGGAGAGCTCGGCGGGGGTGAGCGGTCCAGTGATGGTCAGCGGCTCGGGCGTCTCGTGAGGAGACGTCGCGCCCCAGTCGATGCCGGCCACGATGGTCAGTCCTCGACGCGATCGCTCGATGCGCAGCACGCGCTGGCCGCGGCACTGCCACGCCCGGATGCCCCGCCGGTGGGCCGGGTCGAGGTTCTCCTGGGTGCCGGCCCAACGCATGAGGTCCTCGACCCAACCCGTGCGATCGCCGAGGTGCAGGGCGGGGTCTTCAACGCTGGTGACCAACGGCAGCGTGGCGTCCCGGGTGGGGCGGGTGTGTCGCGTCGTCGTGCCTTCGGCGTGCGTCCAGACCTCCAGCGGCAAGTCGTCTCGCAACCAAGGCCACCGGTGCAGCGTGGGTTCGTGCCAACCGTGGGGGAGGACCAGGCGGAGCGCGCGATCCCCTCGCTCTGCGAGCCCGATCGCCAGGGCCGTGTCGACGTCGTCGCCCTCCTGATCTCCCACGACCAGCGTGAGGACGCCGTCCTCGCTGAACCACGCGTAGCGCGGGCTGCGGCCCTGTCCCGGGAACAGTCGCGAGCTGGTGGCCGCGCCTACCTGCTCGGCCAAGGCGTCGGCGCGCTGCCTTGCGAACTCCTCGCGCCGACGTGCGGCGGTGGTTGGAGCCAGGCTGGCGTCGTCCTGGGTTGCGCTCACGATCCAAACCGTAGGTCGGTGGGGGCCGGCGACTGAGGAAGCGAGGCCGGAGGCACTCCCGAAGGGTGATGCTTCCGCTTGGCACTCAGTCCTTGGCGATCAGTTCGTCAGCCAGAGCGGTCAGGTCCTCGGCTGTGAACGGAAACTCCAGCCCGAATCCCTCGGTGCCGACCTGCAGCTCGATTCCGTGGTCGTCGAGGACGACGTTTCCGTGGAACTGCAGCAGGTCCTCCAGGTGGTCCGCATCCGAGACTTCGAAGACCGCGAGCAGCTCCGCCGGGTCCTTGATGACCTTCCCGCCGTAACGAGCGACGTACTCGCTCAAGGTGATTGACTCATCGAGGAACAGCGAGCTGTCCACGGACGTGAAGCGATCCCGGTGGCGCAGCAGTACGCGCCACACGTCAGAGACGTTCGCGCCGAGCTGTCGGTGCTCGGGCCGTTGCAGGGACCGCTGATAGGCGTCGTTCGCCGACGGCAGGACGTGCAGCACGCGGACCCGCGAAGCTCCTTCCGCCCCGTGAACCTCTAGCTGATGGGCCAGCAGCTGCTGCCGCATCAGCTGGTAGAGCGGCTCGTAGAAGAGGCGGTCGAGCGGCAGCAGATCGCCCCGGACGGGGCCGGTGGTGTCCGCGAGCGCCGGCCCGTAGCGGGCGGCACGTACGGCGTCCTTTCGGGGATCAACGCGGCGTGCGCCATAGGACTCCGTGTACTTCCACTCCACGAGGACGAGCTCCCGGACGCCGTCCCGCGCGACGTGCAGGAAGGCCGCGTCGACGCTGGTGCACTGCGAGCCACGCACTCGCTGCCGCCCCGGAGCCTCACCGAAGTAGTCCGTTGGGCCGATGTACTCGAACGTCAGGTGCCGGCCGGGCTCGATCTCGAGCACGTGCCCGATGTCCAGGAGGTCGCCGAAGGCGCGACGAATGCGCTCGGGGTCCGTCATCATCCGCGCCAGGGCGTTGACGCACTGCACCTGCGACGACAGCAGGTGGTTGCTCGGCCCGCCGTTCACCCCGGCATGCCATGGGACCCCTAGCTCGGCGAACAACGTCAGCGCCTGGGGACGGACGTCTGCGAGAAGATTCAGCTTTTCGTGGCCGGGAGGCAGGCAGAATTCGTATGCGGGGCCGTTCGGGACCCCACTCTTCCCGACATAGGGGGCCGGCAACTTGGCCTCCGGCGGGAGACTGTCGGTCCGCTTCTTCCAGGCGATCGCCCTGGCCCGTTCGTGTCGTGCGTAAGTCATCGCCGAGCACGCTAGGGGGGACCACCGACAGTTTCGAGCTGTCGAGGGGCGTGAGCCGAGGCCATGCGATCCTCCCGCCATGAACGAGATTGCCCGCAGCGTCGCAGTCGCTTCAGTCATGGCGGAACTGGCCCGCACGAGGCCGGTGTTCCATTCCGAGGCGGACTTCCAGTTCGCGTTCGCTCAAGCGGTCCGAACCCTCGATCCGGACATACAGATCCGGTTGGAGCTGCCGCTACGGCAGGTAGAGGGCCTCAAGGGTTCTCAGTACCTCGACCTCATGTGCCGCCGTCCCGATGCGCGGACAGCGGTCGAACTCAAGTACTTCACGCGAGCCTGGACCGGGAAAGATGACATCACCGGAGAAGAGTTCGTTCTGCGCCATCACTCGGCTACCGATTTGGCTCGGCGAAACGTCGTCTTCGACATCGCCCGGCTGGAGCAGTTCTGTCGGGCGGGGCTGGCCGACAACGGACTGGCGATCATGCTGACTAACGACCCCAACCTGTGGCGGCCGTCCAAGCGCCTGGCCAGCAACGATCGGGAGTTCCACATCAACGACGGCAGGACGCTCTCCGGGACCCTGCGCTGGGCCAGGGACATGTATCCGGGTAACGCCCGCACGCTGAGTGGCACCTATCCCGTCCGGTGGCACGACCACAGCAGCGTCGAGGGGCCGAACGGGACCTTCCGTTGGCTGGTGATCGAAGTTGTCGCACGTAGGGCGCAGCCCGATGTACCCGGTGGCTCCTGATGCGGCCATCGCCAGGCCGAGGGGAGAACCTTTCCTACGTGCCGTGAGGGACAGAACCTCGGATGGTGACAGTCGTCCTTGCGGTCTCCGAGGTCGGCCTTGACGGGGCCGTGATCGAGGAGCCGACCGAAGGAGATGCGCGCGCTCGGCCGACGCGCCCATCGAAGCGGAGGGTTTTGGCCACGTGCTCCCCGCAGCTGGACTCAACGCGCCGACGCACCTGGCGTCCGGCGGGCAAGGCGCGCACCTGCCGCCCAGGTTTCCTGTCGCCCCGGGGTTAGACAACGCCCAGTAGGCAGTCGCAGCACCGTGCGCATTCGCCCAACTACGCTGCCGTCGAGCCAGGACATGGATCACGGGGGAGACATGGCAGACCCGACGCAGTTCGACCACGACCGCATCAGCCACCTCCTTGCGGATCGCCTCCTGGAGGTTCCGGCCTTCCAGCGGAGCTACTCGTGGGACGAGGGCAACGTGGCGGACTTCCTGTCCGACCTTGAGACGGCTCGGCGGAAGACCACGAGCTACTTCCTTGGAACGGTCGTGTTTGCCAACTCCGGGGATGGTCCCCGCCAGCAGATCGTCGATGGTCAGCAGCGGCTTGCGACGACGGCGATTCTGTTGGTCGCTATCCGGGATGCTCTGCGGGACTTCAAGAAGGACAAGTCCGCCGCCCACATCGACGAGACGTACCTGCGTGGCTACGACCTGGACTCGGAGGACTCGGTCGAGCGCATCGTCCTCAACCCTGACGACCAGCCGGTGTACGACCTTCTGCTCGCGCGGGCGCCCCTGCCGGCCGAGGGCGTTTCCCCCATCGCGGACGCGTACCGGCAGTGCACCGCCTACCTCAAGGAGCTCGCTCCGAGCGAGAGCGACTACCGGCGCCTCATCGAGATCACGACCCAACTCGACGAGGAGGTCCAGGTCCTCGTCGCGGTGGCGTCCGACCTCCCCGAGGCCTACGTCATCTTCGAGACCCTGAACGACCGCGGCGCGGATCTCACGACAGCAGACCTGCTGAAGAACTACCTGTTCAGCCAGGCCAAGCACAACTTCGCGTTCGTGCAGGCGGCGTGGACCAAGATCAGCGGGGACTTCGAGAAGCCCGAAGAGTTCGTCAAGTTCCTCCGCTACGACTACATGTCCCGCCATGGGCACGTGACCACCCGGAAGCTGTACAAGGCCATCCAGGAGGACATCGGCACCGGCCACACCAAGGCCAAGCAGTACGTCCAGCAGCTCGACAACGCCCGCGCCACGTACCTGGCGCTCAAGGACGTGGACAGCACCCTGTGGGACTCTCTCGACTTCGACATGCGGGATTCGGTGCTCGCCATGAGGCGATTCGGCCTCGAGAGCAGCTACCCCCTGATCATGGCTGCGTTCGCCACATGGGGAGACGACAAGGTCAAGGCAGCCAAGCTCTTCACCAAGGTGACCAACTGGTCGATCCGAGCGCTCTTCGCCGGCCGCCTGGGTGGCAGCGTCGCCGAGAAGGCATTCAGCCGAGCGGCACAGCTGGTCAGCAATGGCACGGCCAAGAATCAGGACGACGTACGCAGCGCCCTCTCCACAATCATCGTTGGAGACCGGGAGTTCATGGACGACTTCCGGGCGTTCGGCAACATGGCACTCCCCAAAGCGAAGTACCTACTGGCCATGCTCGAGCGCGCTGCGCGGTCCAAGTTGGGCGAGACGCTGGACGGGCTGCCCGACTGGAGCAGCCGGACGGTCACCCTCGAGCACCTGATGCCGCGGTCGGAAGCGAAGAGCGACGCGCTGAAGCTGACCTATGTGGAGACCTTGGGAAACATGGCTCTCCTGGAAAAGCAGCTGAACAAGGGCTTGGAAGACAAGCCGTTCGCCGAAAAGACGTCCACCTACGCCACATCTGCATTCCGCGTGACCTCCGCCCTGGTAGACCAGCAGACGTGGACCAAGGCGGATGTCGACAAGCGCGCGCGAGACCTCGCGGGGCTTGCTCCGCTTGCCTGGCCCCTCTGACGAGTCGATCAACCTGAGGTAGCGAGAGGCGCACCTGGCCCGAATCGCCCGGCTTAGGCAAGTCACCGTCGTGCGGTGAGTTGCCATGCGTCTGAGGTTGGCGACGACCCGCTCGGGCCGTTGTCCAGGTCGAGGTCGTCACCGCAACCGCGGCGCGGGGTGCCGGGGGATAGCTGGTCCGTCTTGATGTCGCTACGCAGTCTGTCGGCCTCTCCTGGTTAGGTGGCCCAGCCGGGCCCGGTTGCCCGGCTGGCCAACCGGGCTCCACCCACGTTGGCCATTCATGGACACGGGGGTGCCGCGGCATGCAGACGATCTACTCGGTGGCGGTCCGGATAACGGGCGAGCCTTCGGCGACCTACGACCGCGTCGTCACCGGAGTTTCCGACTGGGCATTGGCGGGGGAGCCCGCTCCCGAAAACTTCCTGACGCTGCGCGGCGAATCTGAGATCGCGGGCAAGCGCCTGCGCCGGGATGTCGTAACGGTCGCGGGTCGGCCGCACCGCTCCTGCCGACTGGAACTCTGCACCCCGCTTGCGGATGCCGACGGCGCCGAGTTCGTCTGCGACGTCGTAATCGCACAGACTGCCGACGAAACGGCGTTCGGCGTCGAGCTCGGGCGGCGCGCGACCGTGGCCCGCCTCGCGCCGGCCCCATTGAACTTCGTCGACCGTCCCCGGGTCGTGCCCTGGGTGCTGAACTCCTTCGAGTGCTTCTACGGAAGCGATCGGGTCGGCGCGGTGCCTCAACTCGTGAGGGTCGCTGCCGTCCCGGACATCCTGGCATTCCTGGACGCATCAGATCGCCGCCTACCTGTGATCGTCGTCAGCAGCACCTCGAACGGCAGCCCCGAGGATCGTCTGGGCGCCGCGCTCGCTGACCGGCTGGCCGGCCTGGCACATGTTGTGCTACTGGAGACCTGGCTCGCGCTCGACTCCTTCAACGCCGAGGTCGCAATGCGCGTGCCGCTTCGTGGCGCCCGGCTGTTCTGGCCTAAGTCCGCGCACGCCAGTCGGGACCCCTGGTGGACGAGCGGCCAGCTGCGCGACGCTCGAGGGGTCAGCGATCAGATCTTCGGCATGCTCTCCCGGTTGTCCGTGGTGGCCAACGCCCGGGGAACCGGCCTTGTTGAGCAGGTCCGCGCAGAGGAACGGCGGGTAGCGCGGGAGGTGGCGGACCGCCGCGTCGCCGAGGCGACAGACGCTGGGAACTTGGACGTGCTCGTGGGCGAGCTGCGCAGCCAGCTCGACGCC
The DNA here is from genome assembly GCF_054051015.1 of Blastococcus sp. SYSU DS0616. Lineage (NCBI taxonomy): Bacteria > Bacillati > Actinomycetota > Actinomycetes > Geodermatophilales > Geodermatophilaceae > Blastococcus > Blastococcus sp. SYSU DS0616. Next base: position 38,423 of record NZ_JBJHAJ010000002.1, on the reverse strand, counting down.
GAACGGGACCAGGTGCTCGAGCTGTTGCAGATGAACGAGGAGCTCGAGGCCGAGAACGTGGGACTGCGGGCCTATCGGGAGAACTTCGAGGCCCTTACGCAATGGCAGGGCTCGGGCGCAGGGACCACCGACTCCGAGCCGCGGCTTGAGGACTTGCAGGTGTCGGCTGACTTCCGGGAGCTGTGGCCGGCGTTGGAGCAGGAGACGGGCGGTGCCCTTGTCTTCACGGACGCGGCGAAGGACTCATGGATCCGCTCCGGATACCCGTATCCCGACCGGATGCGCGACATGCTTCAGACGCTGGCCAAGCGGCCACGGCGTGGCGGGAACTCTCGGCTCGGCTCGGGAAGAGCCTGATGAGCTGGCTCGGGGATGAGTACGGGCTCCGCTACGCCCCCGACGACGAGGGCATGCGTCGTCTCAAGATCGACAAGTTCGACTTCGAGGGCCAGCAGCTCAGCCGCCTCCCTCACATCAAGATCGACGACAACGTCACGCCCGACAGAGTGGGCCGGATCTACTTCGGCATCGACGAGCAGAAGATGCGCTGGGTCGTCGACCACGTGGGCGTTAAGCTCCACGGCGTCTGATCTCGTGGACGACAGGCCACGTCTGGAGCGCGCCACGGCCGGGCTGCGCTCAGCTTCGGGCGCAAATGGCTGCGGGCGAGCTTCCGGACTGGGACACCCTTGAGGTCACCGGCCCGGTCAAGTCTGGCGATGCCGGTGGGCGGACCTGGTTTCACTACGGGCCACGGCGGCGCCGCGCTGACGATCGGACTTTCGTGCCGTTCGCCGAGGGCCGGCAGCTCCACTGAGTGAAGCGGGTCCCGGAGGTGCCGATACCTGTCGGGGGTCACGGCGAGACTGGGGCCGTTGGATCGGACACGGGGGAGGCCTGGGTGGGGATCGCGATTTTCGACGCCGCGGGGCTGGCGAAGGAGAACCAGCGTCGTCACGAGCAGCTGTCGCTTCGGGCGCCCGAGTTGGAGCGCTTGGCTCAGGTCGAGTTCGCCCGACTCGACAGGTGTCGGGCTCAGGTCTACCGGTTCGCTCTGGTGCCTTTCCGGGATGCGTTCTCGCGGTTGAAAAACGTGGACCTGGCCGAACTTGTGAGCATCGAGCCGGCCCTGGCTGCGGTCAAGCCGATCGTGGAGCTGCGGGAGGTGCGCATCGACGTGCTGGGCGTCATGGCGTCGATGGCCGGTGGGCTGACCGCCGAGTCCGGCACGGATTCGGCGGCCGCCGCCACCGTGGGCAAACTCGCCGCGGTCTCCACCCGTACGGCGATCTCCGCGCTCTCCCGCGCCACTGCAACCACCGCCCGTGGCGGCCGCGTCCTTGCGGCCGCGCGAGTGCCCGCCAGCCTGCGGCCGCTGCCGGCGCTGGTCGCAATGGGGGTGTTCATGGAGTTGCAGGGTCGCGTGATGCTGCGCGAGCAGCGTGAGGTCGCCGCTGGCCTCGACCAGTTGGAGATCGCGGAGAAGTCCAGCGCTGCGGCGCGTGCCCGCAGCGAGCAGGTGCGTGGCGTGCTGCGAAGGCTGCAGCGGGAAATCAACCGGTGTCTGCCTGGATTCGCCGAGCTCATCGACGGCAACGGCGAGTACGCGACCTACACCGCCGAGCAGCGCGAGCAGGTGGCGGTGATGGTTGCACTGGTCAGCACGACCGTGGACGTGTTCGCCGCGCCGCTCATCGACGAAGACGGTCTGGTCACCGATCTGTCTGCGCGGATCGTTGAGGACGCGGAGCGCCGTCTGATCGGGCTGGCCGCGTGAGCGTCCCGCCACCCTTGTCCGCGGCTGACGCCCGGCGCCGACCGTTGCTTCCTGGTGGCGCCGACGCGGCTTTGTGGGAGCTTGCCGACGAGGGCACGCGGCGCCTGGCCGCGGAGACAGTGGAGACGCTGCGCACCCGCGAGATCGTGGTGGACCTAGCCGCGCGGTACGTCAACGTCGGTACCGCGCAGCGGGCCGGTCACCTGTTCGAGGTGATGCACGCGTCTTCGTTCAATCGGAATGCGATCGCGCAGGGCGCCAGCATCCGGGCCGCGGTCACCGAGTGGATGTCCGGCGGATCGCGCACCGCGGCCGCGGACGTCCTGCTGCTCGACCGTGGGCATCAGGTGGCGGAGGCGCAGGCGAAGCTGGTGGAGGGCACCGCGAAGCTCGCGAACGGGGTGGCCCGCGGCTCCTATGACGGCATGCAGCGCCTGGTCGCCGAGGACAAGCTGCAGGCGGTTTCGGACTTGATCGACCGGCGGCTGAAGATGGATCCGGACGGGCTGCGCTATGCCGACTACCAGGACGCCCGCGCTCATCTGACCGACCAGCTGCATGCCGGGAGCGTCCACAGCCAGCCGCTGGCGAGCGACGCGGTGCACCGGGCCGCCGAGCATCCGGTCGGTTGGGCTGACGCCCAGGTCGCCGGGGCGGTCGGGCACCAGTTGCTCACCGCGGCGGGGATCGGCGCGGCTGGTGGTGCCGCGGTCGCCGGGGTGCTGTCGGCGGCGCAGTCGGTTGCCCAGGTTCGCGCGGGGGAGACGTCGGCGGCGCGTGCGGCAGCCACCGCGGCCGCAGCTGCCGCGCGTGGGGCGGTCCGCGGCGGAACGGTCGCCGCGCTCGGTGAGGCGGTGCGGGTCGCGGCCCAGGCCGATCTCCTGCCGGACGCGCTTGGCGGGGGCACGCTGCCGCTGGCTTTGGCCCGTGCGGTGTACGGGGTCGCCGAGGCTGGGGTCGCGTTCGCTCGCGGTGACATCGACTCCGGCCAGTTCGCCGCGCGGAGCTGCGAGTCGACGCTGACGGTTGGACTGGTATGGGCCTGTGGCTCCGCGGGGCAGACGGTGATCCCGGTGCCGGTGGTCGGCGCGCTCGTCGGCGGCCTGGTCGGCCAGTTCTCGGCCACGGTCATCGTTCAGGGGACGCAGTTCGCGCTGGCGGCGGCGCGGGAGAGAGGGCTGGCCGAGGAGCGCATCGCTGTTCTGGAGGCTGAGACCGCCGCGGCGGTGTTCACCGCGTCTGCTCTCGGCGACGCGGTCGAGGCTCTCGGCGCAGAGCGCAATGCGTTCGTGACAACGACCGTGCTGCCGCAGGTGGCGGGCGCGCTTGAGTCGTTGGCCGTTGCCGGCACCGACGATGCTCTCCGCCAGCTGACCGCGGTGACCCGGCAGTTCGCCGGCAAACCGGTGTTCGGCACCATGGCGGAATTCGACGCATGGATGCGCGACCCTCTCGCCACCCTCACCCTTGACCCCAACTGGCACTGATCTTCCTCGGTTCGGGGCGCACCCTGCCGGCAGAGCCGAAGCCCGCACCCTTCCGGGGCGGGCCCGCTGTCGCAGTGCAGAGCGTCGCGCTGCCCGCGGTTGCTGTAGGAGATGGCGGTCGACAGCTAGTTCGCCATCTCGGTCACGGACGGCCGGAGTAGCGCTCGGTGGTCTGCGACGGCCCGCTGAACGGTCATCTGACCGGCGGTGGCAGCCACGAGCTCTGAATCGGCACCAGCTGAGCGCAAGGCAGTTGCGACGGCGGCCAGGGTGTTCCCGCGCGTGCAGTCATCGTGCACCAGCGTCCTCAGGCCGCGCGCTACAAGCGGCACGTCCCCAGGTATTGGCGTAGCTCCGCGCAGAAGTCGTCGAAGCTCTGCATTGCGTCCTGCGGACACGTGAGCCAAACGTCCGTGATGTGCCGAACTCGGTCCGTCGTTTGTACTGTCCCCCATCTGTCCGACGTCGAGCTGCGGATCACCAGCATCGCCTTGGTGACCTGCGACACCAAGATTACCGCATTGGGCTTCGGGTCCTTCTTGTCCCACCCTGACTTGGTATCCACAAAGGCCGGGGGACGCGGGTAGTCCTCGACCGAGGTGAACTCCAGCTTGCGCGACTTCACCTCGAGCGGGATACGCCCGTAATGGTGGTGATGGTCGGGATCCATGCAGGTGCGACCGACGTACAGGTCGATCTCCTGCGCCCAGGCGTGGCGGTCTTCCACCCTCTCTCGCCTACGACTCGGAGGGACTTGCACGGTGAAACCGCGAGTAATGAGGGTCAAGCCGACGAAGAGCGCGTACTGGTGCCCGGCATCTAGTTGCTCGAAAAACAGCTCTTCGTTGCGCAACCACGCAGTGAGGCCGGTCGCTCGGGTAGGTCCTTGCCCGTCGGTCATCGCTTTCCTCGCGTCCATGCGGTGCGCACATAGTCAGGATGCGCTGCGCTCGACTGGACAGCCAGCTTTCAGGATCGCGACACGAGGTCTTGTCAGGTGAAAGATCGGACGTGGTCGGCGATATCCGCGCGGAATCGCTCGTCGAACCGCAGCTTCGCCTTCTGCATGCGACTGAAGAAGCCGCTGCTCGCCTTCAGGCTCAACGGACGCGCTGTCCCGACGTCGACCGTGTCGAGGAGGCCGGTGTACGGAGCGCGAATCGGCCACATCGAGGCGGGGGAAGCGTAGACCTCGCCGTTTGCGCCCCAGGCTGCCTTGGGCCAGCGCCCGCCGGTGACGCGGGCCGCCCCTGTTACGTCGTGCGAACCCGGCTCCAGTAGTCGCCTTCCGAGCCATTCGCTGACTCCGACCGTGACGGCGTTGCCGACCAGCTTCCAGCGGGGCCCGTTGGAGCGCCCCCGCTCAGCGGGGTCGGTCCACCCCCGGTCGAAACCTTGAAGCGCTTCTGCTTCCTCGATGGTCGGAAGGACGATCCGACGACCGCTGGGAGCTGAGGGGATCCAGATGGCCGGCGGACTCGGGATGCCGAGAGCGCTTCCGCCCTTGAGGGTGGGGACGGCATCCCGCGCCCAGCCGAGCCCTCGTAGTCCCTCGGTCCAGTAGAAGCCGTAAGCCTCGGTCGAGAACGACTCCTCGGCCGGTTCCCCCGCGTCGTCGACGAGCAGCACGTCTGCAGGGTTCTCGGTCTTGCTCGCGACCATGATGACTCGTTGGCGACGCTGTGCGACGCCGGCGCTGCGGCTGTCGATCAGGCGGTAAGCCCATCGGTAGTTCAGCTTCTCCAGCTCGCCGACGAGGTAGCGCATCGCCGTGCCGCCGTCGAGCACGAGCATGTTGCGGACGTTCTCGAAGACCAGCCAGGTCGGATCGGCCTGCTTGAGGAGGGGAAAGACGTGCGCCACCAGGCCGCTCGCCTTGCCAGTGATGCCGGCGGTCCGGCCGGCCTGTGAGAGGTCGGTGCAGGGGAATCCCGCTGACAGGAGGTCCACCTTCGGCAGCGACTTCAGGTCAGCGACATCGCCCTCGAGCTTGGCGTCGGGGAACCGGACACGTAGAACCTCTTGAGCGGGTTCCCAGTTGTCCACGAGCAGCTCTGCCTCTGCGGCACCCGAGCGTCGTAGCCCTTCCTCCACGCCACCGATGCCCGCGAATAGTCCGACAGCGGTCATCGATGCGCTCACGTCGTCATCATCGCCCACCCCACCGACAGATCTCGGTAGGAGGCGGGTTGGCGAGGTGGGCGGTGAGCCTGTGGCGCACGATGCTGGCGGCGTGGTGGACGCTAACTCGCGATGCCGCGACAGCGCGCTGGAGTTCTGCGCCCGTTCAGACGGCGTCGAGGGATCCAGCGGAGACGACCCAGCTCGCGAGCGCCGCGCTGGGCATCAGGCTGGCGGAACCTAGAGCCGTCGACGTGCTGGTGCTCATGGGCACCACTCCGTCTGGACCGACCACGGCAACTGCGGCCAGGTGATTCACCTCGGCCAGCTCGGCCAGGTAGGTCATCCCTTGGTGGTATCCGTCTCTGACGACGTAGGTCAGGTCATCTGTGTACTTGCACTCCACAGCGAGTGCGATCTGTCCGGGGAGCACGATTGCCAAGTCCGCGCCCACGGGCTGCGAAGCCGACGGCAAGGGACGCGTCAAACGGCGATATGGGCTGGACCAGCCGTAATACGTCCATACGCCCGCGCCCTCGAACCAGATGTCCCAGGTCCTGCCTTGTCGGTCGACAGCCTGATGACTGGGCCCGCTGCCCAGACCCAGGGGGCGACGGCTCCTCACCAGGCAGCCGGCCGACCGCAGCGCGAGGAGGACCACTCCCAGACATCCCAGCTGGAACAGCCGCCCTCGGACGGTGGGATCGGGAAGCAGCATGCGTCTCGCCAACTGCTCGAGGTCTCGATCCTCCTGTCGGAGCGCTTCAGCCAGGTGAGCGAGGGCGCTCCACGGCGCTCCGGCACCACGAAGGGATGCCAGCGTGCTGCGGTCGGGAGGGACGTCCGCCCCCGACGGCAGGTGCAGGCGAGCTCCTTGCAGCGCGTCGATCTGACGGGCTACGGCCGCATCCATCTGGGGCGAGACGGTGCATGCATCCATGCGCACTCGCTCTAGCCTGTCCGCCGTCCAGCAGAGCACTTCGACGAGGTTCCGGTCGGGCACCCGGCGTCGTTCCCGGGTGACGAAGCCCGTCGCCGGCCAACCGCGAACGCGGGTGCGTGCCCAGTCGACGCGACCAGAGAGGGCAGCCGTGACGCTCCGAGCGGTGAGGACCTCTGCCGGAAGCGCCTCCAGCCACGAGGTCGATGCTGTTGGCAGCCGGCGCAGCAGAGGAATGCAGTCCTCGAACAGGTGCCGTCGAGCCCGGCGGCGGACGTCGTCGGGGGTCCATTCGTCTGGTCCGGGTGCAGCGGCGACCGCCGAGTACAGCTGCCCCTTACCCGTGTAGCTACTCAGAACTTCCAGTAGCCCGTGCCAGGGCAGCGGTGCTCTCGCCCCTGATTCGCCACCGCGGCCGTTCCGGGCCTCGGTCAACGCAGCGCTGTCAGTTGCGAGCGAACCCATTCCCACTGGGCGCCCAGCACGTCCTCCGCGGCGAGCCGGACACCGAGCGCGTCCAGCTGCTCCTCCTCCAGCCGCGCCAACCACGTCCCCACCGCTGACACGTAGCCCTCGGCCAGTAGCTCCGTGCCGTTCGGGGATCCGGGCTCCTCGCCTGCCAGGTACGTGGGAATCTCCAGGAACGCGGCAGGCCCGAGGACGGCTCCCTCGATCTCACGATGGGCGTCGTAGATGGCAGTCAGGCTTTCCGAGACCTGTTCCTGCAGACGCTCGGGCAGTACTGACAACCGCCCGGCGAGAGCTGCACGGAAGCCCTCCGTGTCCGGTGCCCCGACTGGTACGTGGGCGAAGCGCCGTCCCAGCGCCAGCCCGAACTTGAAGACTCGATGAGCGTCCAGAGCGTTGTAGGTGCCTAGCAGGCGCCAGTCGCTCCCGGCGAGGTACTGCACCGGCTCGGGGCCCGGGCTGTCCGATCGGAGGTTCTCCGCGCCCAAGACGGCGCATTGCGCCGCCTCGCCCCAGCCCAGGGTGATCGGGCCGGCATCAGGTTCTCCACTCGTGCGGCCAACCTGCACAGGTTGGCCCGAAAGCCATGTCAACAGCGGACCGAAGACGCGGTCGAGATCGGCCCGGTTCGCCTCGTCCAAGACCAGCCACCGGTCCTCGGTGATGGCGCGCAGCACCGCTCCCGGGACGAAACGCAACCGCCCCTGGTCGTCGATCGTCTCGCCACCTACCAGCTCACGTGCTGTCCAGGATTCGTCCGGAGTGACCAGCGTGGCCTCGTGTCCCGTCACCATGCCCACTACCGAGGGGTCGGCCGCCACGTCGGCGAGGAGCTCGCTGACCAGTTGACTCTTCCCCGTTCCCGGCGGTCCGACGAGCATCACTGCAGGCCGGCTCGCGACCGCGCGCCGGAGCATCCGCCTCGTACGAGGATCCAGCGCCAAGCGTGTGACCGGGACCGAGCCGGGAAGGGTCGGAGGGGGCACACTCCCGGCGATCGACTGGTCTACGACGCGGCCTTCTACCTTCTCCGCCTCGGTTCCCAAGGCGTCGTGGAGCGCTTCGAACGGTTGCGAATCGGCGTGCCTTTCCATGACTCCCCACGAGGCATCCCAGGTACCGCCCGAGCCACGAACGATGAGCAGGACCGAGGGGGAGAGGCCGGCCTCGACCCGGGCGGTGGCCGCCCTTCGGGTAGCGGGTACCTCGCCCGCCTCCGGGACGACACCGACGAAGACCGCCGCCGAGCGAGCTCGCTGCGACTGGTTCGCTCGCACGCTGAAGTTCCCGGCCTTGCTGATGGTGGCGACCACGACGTCGTCGGCGCTCAGGCCCATCAAGCTGGCAAGCCAGGTCTCGAGCCGTGAAAACTTCGTTGTGCTGGGAGCGGCAAGGTCGACTGCGCTGACCAGTTCGTCGAGCATGGCTTGGGCGGTGTGGCCCACCGACTTCGGTGCCGTCACGCTGCATCGTCTCCGTTGATCTCGCGGTCGGTCGGCTGCGCGTTCGGTCCGCCACTGAGGGCGCGTGAGCCCAATAGGCGGCACCGGTTGCGCTGGACGTCGGAGTGCCGATTCGCCCCGTCCGGACAGATTCAACTGCACGTGACCCCTAAAGCAGATCAAGGCGGCGCTCTACCACTCGTCGGTGTCCTGACGACCTAGCTCGCCCAGGTCATTCGCTTGCGAGGTCTGGCATGAGCGCCCGACACGACCTGGCGCGACGTTCACCCGACCCGGTGAAGCTGCCGGGCGTCGGGCGGCCGCCGAGTCATCTCGGCCTTGGGACTGCCGATTTTGTCGGTGGGCGGACTTATGGTCCTCCCCAGTGTCGGTGTCGTGAGCGGGGGGTGGCGGGATGAAGGCTGGAAGCAGCCCGCAGCTGCCTCATGCCGCCGAGCAGCTGCGCGCAGAGATCGTCCGACTGGCCGGTGTGCTGGGTCGGCCCCCAACCCCGGCGGAGTTGCATCGGCTCCTACGCGGTCAATCGGTTGACGCCGAGACGTTGATCGAGGCCCTCTCGGTCGCGACCGCTCCAGCGGGGCGCATGGGAAGGCCGGTCGGCATACAGGCCGAGCCTGCAGGAGCGCCAGGGCAGGTTGGCGTTACTCCCGCCGCCCGTGACCAGCGGTCGACCGCTCCGACGACCTCGCGTAGCGCCCTGCCGTCGGAAAGGTCTCGCGGCTCGGCGGTCGTAGGTAGTGGAGCTGGCACCGCGAAGGGCCCCGGCGCACCCGAGACCGGTGGTGATCTGGATGTCTGGGACGACGGTGGGGATCCCTTCGCGATCCCTCCCGAGCCGACCAGCACCTCGGGGTCGCACGACGACGCCGTCGTTGCCCAGGCGGTCGAGGACCTCCACGACGACTGGCTGCGCATGGGCGGGCAGCTCGACGAAGCGACGGTGCAGCAACTCGTCGTCCGTCGACAACTCACTGGGGCGCAGGCGAGCGAGGTGCTCCTCCAGCTCGACGAGCTCGGCGTCGAGATCGTCAGTCCGAGGAAGCCCCGGCCCGCGAATGAGGTGGGTGAGGCCGCGGAGGGGACGGCGACCGGTGACAGTGCTCTGAAGGTCTACCTGCGCGAAGTCGGCCGGCACCGCCTGATCTACGCCCAGGAGGAAGTCCAACTCGGGAACGCCATTCGTGCGGGGCAGGAAGCGCAGGCGCGCCTGGCCGCCGCCGACGTCACCCGACGTGAACAACCTCATCTCCGCCGCCTCGTTGCCGCGGGAGAGCGGGCCCACGGAGATCTCGTTCGGGCCAACCTGCGGCTGGTGGTCTCCATCGCGAAGCACAGGCGCTACTCACTGTCGGGCGTCGACCTGGAGGACCGCATCCAGGACGGCAACATGGGTCTGATGCGTGCCGCCGACAAATTCGATCCCGGCATGGGCAACAAGTTCTCCACGTACGCCACGTGGTGGATCAGGCAGTCCATCGAGCGGGGGATCGCAGACCGCGGTGGGCTGGTCCGCATCCCCGTGCATGCCCACGAGAAGCTCGTCCGTCTTCGCCGCGTCCTTCCCGAACTCCGCCTGGAGCTCGGGCGCGAACCCGAGCCGGTCGAACTCGCCACGGAGCTCGGGTGCACTGTCGAACTGGCGAAGGACCTCCTCTTCTGGAGACACGGGCTCGCGAGCCTGGACCGGCCAGTAGGGGACGAGGACATCACCCTGGGGGACCTGCTCGCCGACGAGGCCGACCAGGACGGGCGGGGGGATCCCCAGGAGCGTCTGCTTGTCCTGGCGCTGAAGAAGGAGGTGGCCGCGCTGCTCACCGCCGGCCTCTCACCCCGGGCGCGGTGGGTCCTCGCCGAACGCTTCGGGTTGGACACCGGGGAAGAAGGACGAACCCTGGACGAGATCGGGGCTGACCTGGGAGTGACCCGAGAACGGATCCGTCAGATCCAAAGCAAGGCCTTCACGAGCCTTCGCGGCCATCCGAAGTGCCTGCCTCTGTACGAGTACTTGATCGATCACTCACGGACGAGGCCGCTGCCCCCACCGGCATCGAAGGACGAGACCGAGGGTGAGGGCAAGCGCAAGCGAGCCCGTCGAGACGAACGGTCCAGCAGTCGAACGCTGGCGAGGTAGGGAGCACTTGATGGCAACACCCGAGGACCAGCCGCTCGACGTCGCGGCCGATCGCTTCCTCGACTGGCTCGACCAGGCCGTCACCGCAGCTGGCCGCGGCGACGGGCTGGAACGTCTCGACGTGGATCCCGGCGCCACCTTCTGGCTGGGGCGACTCGCCAGCGAGGAAGAGGTGCAGAACAGCCCTCTCGGCGATCGTGGGGAAAGGCTCGACCCCTGCGCCATCGGCATGAGGCTTCGGCCGGTGGGTGCCGGCCCTTGGAGCATGGACGTCACGCTCCGGATGCGCGCCTGGCTGCGCGACGTTCCAGGCGCGGTCGCCGACCCGCGTGGTCCCTGGACGCGCAGCGACGAGGTCACGGTCAGCCTGCCGGTGAAGGTCCAGCCGACAGGGCAGACCGTCGAAGGCCGGCGACAGCTTGCCGAGGCACTGACGGACGCCGGAGTAGACGGGTTGACCGCCGAGGTCAGAGTGGACGTCGAGGACCGTGACGGTGTCGTGGAGCTGGTCGTTCAGTTCGTCAACACCAGCCCGGAACAGCATCCCGTCCTCAAGGACACACACCTGTACGAGACCGGGCTGGAGGTTCGCGGCCTGGACACGACGCCATTCGAGCTCGAGCAGCTTCCCGACTCGTTCCGCTACGACCGCCGGATCCCGGCATACGGCATCAACGTCGGCATCGCACTGACGGACGAGACCCCGCAGGGGTTCAAGACCACTGACACCGTCACCGTCACCACGTATCGGCCGGCGTTCTGGAACAGCCGCCGCCCCAAGCCGGACCTCAAGTTCTCCACTCTCGCCGAGGACTGCCTTCCCCCGATGCGAGACCTGGTCAGCGCCCTACGCGAGTACGACGAGGAGCACTGGTCAGATGAGGCGCTAGAGACCCGCGCCCGAGACAGCGACTGGAACGCGGAGACCCTCGCGGAAGCACGCGAGGCAGCCGCCGAGGTCTTCGCCGAGTTGTCTCGACTGGAAGGCGGACTCCGACTGCTCGAAGAGGACCCCGACCTACGCAGAGCCTTCGAGCTCATGAACGTCGCCATCGGGCTCAGCGCCCAGGGCCGTGGATACATCGACTGGCGCCCGTTCCAGATCGGCTTCCTCCTGCAGACCATCGGGAGCCTCGTAGACGTCGACCATGACGCAGACGTCGTCGACACGGTCTGGTTCGCGACCGGTGGCGGAAAGACGGAGACCTACCTGGGGCTGCTGGTAACGGCCGCGCTCCACGACCGGATCACCGGCAAGTCGAGCGGTCTGACCGCCTGGTCACGCTTCCCCCTGCGGCTGCTTTCGCTCCAGCAGACCCAGCGGTTCGCAGACGCACTCGCCGGCGCCGAGTTGGTGCGCCGGCGAGAGGGAATCCGCGGCGCCCCCATCAGCCTCGGATTTCTCGTCGGCAAGGGTGGCACGCCGAACAAGGTTGTGCCGCAGGCATCGGACGACGACCCCGACCCGGACAGCCCGGGGATGCCCGACCGATACCAAGTGCTGATGCACTGCCCCTTCTGCCGGGGGGACCTGAAGATGCGGTTCGACCGCAGGTTCTGGCGCCTCGCTCACGAGTGCCCCAATGACGACTGCCCGTGGCCTGAGCGCTCCCTGCCCGTCTACGTCGTCGACCAGGAAGTCTTCCGCTTCCTACCGACCGTGGTCCTCGGCACGCTGGACAAGGCCGCCAGTCTCGGTCTCCAGGCCGCCATGCGGGGTCTTGTCGGGCCACCGCTGGGCATCTGCAGCGAGCCGGGGCACGGCTACTGTTACGCGCCTCGCAGTGCCCGTCCCAACGGCTGTCTGGTCCCCGGCTGCACTGGACAACGACGCGAGCTGCCCATGCCGAGGCGCCGCTTCGCTCCCACCCTCCGACTGCAGGACGAACTGCACTTGTTGCGGGACAGCCTGGGAGCGGTCGACAGCCACTACGAGAGCCTTCTGGATCACCTCCAGCAAGATCTCCAGGGGCCACCGAGCAAGGTGATCGCATCCAGTGCGACTCTCACCGGTTACCAGCGACAAGTGGAGGTCCTCTACCGCCGCCGCGGCAGAGTGTTCCCGCAACCCGGCCCCAGGACGGGCGAGTCGTTCTGGAGTCGACCCACGCCGCAACCGCTCCGACGATTCGTCGCCGTGGCCCCTCGAGGCGTCACCCTCGAGCACGTCACCGACCGCACGGTCGACGTCATGCAGAAGGCGGTGCGGCGCCTCGTCACCGAACCTGCCGTGGTGTGCGCGGAAGCCGAAATCGAACCAGTCCACGCGGCCGCACTACTCGACCTCTACGGCACCGACGTGATCTATGGATCCACCCTCTACGACGTAGAGGCCGCCGAGCGAAGCCTGAGCAGCAACAGCACGGTCGAGGGCGCCCTCAACAGCGTTCAGCTCACGGGACAGACCGACTTCGACGAAGTCCGACAGATCCTCGACGAACTGGAGAAGCCCCAGGACGACTTCTTCGACCGCATCCACGTGGTCGCGGCAAGCAGCATGTTGTCCCACGGCGTGGACGTCAGTCGCTTGAACACCATGGTGATGCTCGGCCTGCCACTCGGAACAGCGGAGTTCATCCAGACCTCCGCCCGCGTGGGTCGCCGTTATCCAGGGCTCGTCCACGTGCTGCACAAGATCGGACGCGAGCGGGACGCTCAGGTGTTCAGACAGTTCGGGGCGTTCGTCACCCAAGGGGACCGCTTCATCGAGCCGATCCCGATCACACGCCGGAGCCGGAGGGTGCTGCGTCTGACGCTGCCGGGGATCGTCGAGGCGCGACGCCTTGCCCTTCAGGAGCCCCGCGCGGTCAACCAGCGACTGACCACCGTGCGGGCTCTGCGTGACTTCGTGCGCGACAACGGACTCTCCGCTGCGTCGGAGACACAGGTCATCGCGGCGGCACTCGGCTTCGAGGGACCCGTCGACGAGTTGTTGCGGGACGAGATCCGCATCTGGCTGGGCGGCTACTTCACCAACATGCAGGACCCGGCTCTCGCGTCGAAGTTGTCGCCCGACGTCCTGCCCGACCGCCCCATGATCTCCCTGCGCGACGTAGAAGCCAGCGCTCCGATCCACGACTGAGAGCCGATCATGACCGACTTGGGAACGCGATCCGGATCGCAGATCCTTCGCACCTTCCTGCCCCAGCAGACCGCCGACCTACGTCGAGGCATCTACCGCGTCGTCGAGTGGACCAGCGCTCAGCCGCTGGCGGTCGATCCCGATGTCATCCGCCGCCGTCTCCTCCGAGAGGTGCGGCCGTGGGAGCAGGCCGGCCTCGACAACGGAGTCGCCGCGGACCTCCGCAGCGGCGCGCGAATAGAGGTCGTCGAACTCGACGAGCGTCGCGGGGTCACCGTCGAGCGGTATCCCAACGTCTGGGTCTGTGACACTTGCAAGCGCATCGGCAAGCGCGCCGACCGCCCCTGCAAGTGCGGCGCCCAGAGGTGGGGGCAGTTGCACTTCGTCGGATTCCACTCCTGTGGGGCAGTCGTCGAGCCCTTCATCCGGCGATGTCCTGCCCACGACGACGTCAAGCTCGTCGCCCCTCGCAGCGCCAAGGCATCCGACATCCGGTTCGTCTGCCCCACGTGCCAGCAGGAGCTCATGCGGGGCCTGGGATTCAATCGTTCGTGCCCTGGATGTGGACAGGGCGCCGTCTCCTGGAATGTCCACAAGGCACGCAGCGTCTACGCACCTCGCGGCGCCGTGCTCGTCAACCCGCCACGCCCCGAGCGCATGCGGGAGCTCCTCGCGGTCGGGGGCGCCCGCAAGTCCCTGGAGTGGGTGGTCGAGGGCATGACCGCTCGGAGCCCCGAGACGATGCAGGGCCGCCCGACTCGCGAGGCTTTCATCGCGAAGCTGCTCAGGGACAACTTCGACGAGACGTTCGCTCAGCAGGCAGCTGACCTAGCCGAGGCCGGAGGACAGCTGGCAGCGGACGACGCACCGGAGTCCGTCACCGGCCTGGACGATGCTCAGCGCGCCGAGGCCGAGAACGAGGCCCTCGACATCGCAACGGCGTTGTCCGAGTCGCGCATAACCACCGGCGATCTCGTCGGAGCCCCCGTCGACAGCGTTCTCGCTCGTCGCTATGCCGACGACTATCCGGCCGCACTCAGGGCGGCCGGTCTCGTGGACGTCGAACTGATCGAGCGCTTTCCCGTCCTCAACATCATGTACGGCTACACGCGAGGAGGGGGTGAGGCCGGGGCGACGCACCTGGTTCCGTTCCGCTCCCGCCGCGGGAACGGATACAGGCTCCATGGCGACCTCGCCGAAACGGAGGCCTATCTCCTCAGGCTCGATCCGGTACGGGTGGCCGCGTGGCTGCTGCAGCGCGGTCACCACCTGCCCGGCTTCGACGCGAGCGCGGGTCCCGCGGCCGCTCGCGCTGAACTGCTTCGGGCCACCCGCATGCCGCTGCCGGGCGACCCTCGTACGCAGCCGACCGTTGGCGGAGACGTCTTCGAGCTCGTCCACAGCGTCGCCCACCGCTTCCTCCGGCAGACCGCCGTCTTCGCCGGCATCGACCGGGACGCTCTCAGCGAGTACCTGGTGCCGACGCACCTTGGCTTCTTCATGTACGCAGCCGCGAAGGGCGACTTCGTCCTCGGCGGACTGCAGGCCGTATTCGAGACGGACCTCGACGACTTGTTGACCTCCGTGGTCCGTAGCGAGTCTCGCTGCCCACTTGACCCGGGGTGCAGTCGCGGGGCAGGTGCATGCAGCGCCTGCCTGCACGTCGGCGAACCCTCGTGCCGAGCGTTCAACATGCACCTGAGCCGCAAGGCGCTCTTCGGTGAGCACGGGTACTTCACAGCCTCGACGGTGTGAGATGAGGCTGGCCCGTCGGCATCGGCGTCGGATCCGGGGTCATGGCTGACGGACCGCCAGCATCGTCAGCCGCGGCGCTCGCTCGGATGAGACGGCAGGCTCGGAGAGACACCACGCCCGAGATCGCGCTGCGAAAGTTCCTGTTCGCCAAGGGACTGCGTTACCGCATCGACTACAAGGTCTTGCCTGGATTGCGGCAACGGGCAGACATCGTCTTCGTCAAGGCGAAGGTCGCCGTGTTCGTTCACGGCTGCTTCTGGCACGCCTGTCCCGTTCACGGCACTCAGCCACGAGCCAATGCGGCCTGGTGGGCAGAGAAGCTCACGGCCAACGTGAAGAGGGATGAGCTGACCCGTCATCACCTGGAGGAAGCCGGCTGGGAGGTGATCACCGTGTGGGAGCACGACGATCCTGGGGTCGCGGCCGACCAGATCGCAGGGCTCGTACGTCAGAAGAGCTTGAAGTAGGACTGACCGGTAGGGCCTCATGGGGGTGGCCGGTCGACTGTGCACGCCAGGCTTCCTAGGAGACGTCTCTGCACCAGAGATAGTCCAGGTGCGGACGCGCCCGCGAAGTCAGCGGTGCACGTGACCGGCGACGGCTGAAAGAGCCCTGGCCCGCAGCTGATCGAATGCGTACGAACCGAGGACTTCCTCGCCGAAGTCGCAGCAACGCTCTCCGTACTGGTCCTCAGCCCATGCGACCCAACCCAGGTCCGAGTCAAGGTCCAGGGCGAGAAGCACGTTCGTTCCGTCGGCGACCAGCTGAACTCCAAAGTAGCCGCCTGCGAGAGACACCGCCGTGCCACCGGTCGCCTCGGCCGCCCGGTCGATCTGTTGGAGGTACGTCTCGTAGTCCACGGAGGTGCGCCTCGTCGTCGTGGTGGATCGGCGATACAGCACGAGCCTAGCTGGCGGCCCGTCGCTCCAGATCGCGATTGTGTTCATATCCGGACCAGGCAGTCACGTACTTGTACGTGAATCCCCGGGTCACGACGAACTGCTGCGCTGGCGGCTGTTTCCGGTATCGGTCGATCAAGATCCGCATCCCCTTGTTCTCCGGCCACTCGAGTCCGCCCTCACGGGAGTTGCAGGACTGACAGAGCAGACCACGCAGGAGCCCGAAGGCATCACGATGATCATGGTCGGGGTAGATCATTCGGGGCACCGTGGCAGAGTGCGGATTGAGCTCGGGATCGTCCAACGCACATCCGCCCTGTTCCACCCAGAGGGCGTCCAGCGCATTCCGGAAAACGTCGAAGGCCTTGCGTCGCAGCGCTCGGCGGTCGGTGGCTGTCACAGCACGGTCCCACCTCGGCGGCGGCCCCAACGTCAGTTGCAGTCGCAGCAGCGGCGGTGCTTGTTCGACCGGGGGAGGACCCAACGGTCGGCGGCGCCGCACGCATCCGTGGCAGTAGACCCCGGCGATACGCGTGTGGTCCATGTCCCACCCGATCTTGGCGCTCTCGTCCAACGGGCGGAGACAGTCCGTCGCTGCGCAGGCACCTCCCTGGAGGACCACGAGACGGACCAGCGGGTCTCCGAGGCCGGGGAAGGCGACCGGAGTGGCGCCTTGCAGAGCGGGGAGCACCTGGCGCAGGACCGGCTTCAGCATGCCTCCAGTGTGGGCGGAAGCGCGGAGGCTCGCAAACTGACAGTAGCCAAAAAACTACGTTCCGTTGACAGAACCTCTGCATTGGCGGATACGTTGTCCGAGACGCGCCCCCTCTACGGGAGGGATGCTCGTGCGGAAGGAAGTCGCCCGACGAGTCCAGCCGATGCCGAGGTCGATGTTCGCGTGGGTTATCGCGATAGGGACCAGCGCACCAGCCGCTCCTGTCGTCAACGGGTTCCGAGCCGACGGCCGGTCGGTGATCGGCGAGGGGCGCTCAGCCGGCTCTCACGACAGGTGGTGGTGGGGTGTCGGCAAAGTTGACTCCGGCGGAGCTCACCTCGTAGAGCTGCTGACCAGGCCCTGGGGTGGGATCCGGCAGGTCGACAACGTCGAGGACCTGGGGGCCACCGAACTCGGTGATCTGGACTGCGCGCATGGGGGTGAGGCTATGACCTGCTCACCCCCGGTCGTCGTTCCGGCCAGTCCCGTCGCTTGCCGGGTGCTCGGCCGCGGCGCGGTGGTCAGCTGCCGGTGAGCCGCTGTAGCCGGGTGGTCAACGCGGTCCGCCGGTCGGCGTTGCCGTGCAGGTCCACGTACCGCTGCCCGAAACCGGCCAGCAGCGTGTCGTCCAGCCGACGCACGGCACCCGGGGGATAGCGGTAGTCCATCCGGGCGGTGATGCCGCTGTCGTCGGCGCCGCGGAGCACCTCGCCCAGCTCCACCAGGCTGGTCACGCCCAGCTCCAGCAGCAGGCCGGAGATCCAGGTGTAGTGATCCGGGCGCGACCAGCCGGCGTCGGCGTACTGCCCGGCCAGGAACGCAGCCAGCTCCCGGGGCGCGATCCGAGGGTCGTCGGGGTCGGCGTCGGCCTCGTCGCCGGGAACCGGTGCCCGGAGGCGCTCGCGGATCGCGGTGAACTGCTGGTCGGCCAGCTCCAGCAGCCCGGCGGCCAGGGTGAACCGGCGGTCGAACTCGGAGGCGTGCTCGTCCGGCACCGTGCCCTTGTAGCGGATGTCGTGCTCGAACTCGGCCCACGCGTGCTGCAGCACCGTCCGCACCTGGACCTGCACCACGCGCCCGACCAGCTCCGGCAGCTCGGCCGCCCGACCCGGGTCCAGGCCGATCAGCAGGTGCCGGCTGGAGTAACCGAACCGGCCCTGCTGCGCGGTCCGCCGACCCATGTCGCGGTCGTCGATCACCCGCACCTGCGCGGCCAACAGCTCGGCGACCGCCTCCACGTCGCTCTGCACGTAGGTGATCACCCGCACGCCGATCTGGTCGGTGATGTCCCGCGCCGGGTCCGGATAGGCAGGCACGCCATCGACCGTGCGCGCCGCCTTCTCCGCGAACGAGGCGACGGTCTTGGTCCGCCCGGTCACCGACAGGTAGTTGATCCCGGCGTCATCGAGCAACCCGGTGACGAGCGCGAGCGCCTGCGCCCCGGCGACCAGGGTCTCGGGCCGGCCGTCGGCGTACGCCTGGATGGCCTGCTGCACCGGGTCGCGCAGGGGTGCGGCAACCCGGGGGCCGGGCTTCAGGTCCGGCGGCAAGGTCGGGGTCACGATGGCGCCGCCGGCCGCGTCCCCGTAGGTGGTCACCTCGTCCGGGCGCCGGACGGCGATCCATCCCACGTAGGCGCACACCACGGCGTCGACCTGGTCCTCCGCCACCCGCAGCTCGCTCTTGCGGGTGGCGGACTGCACCTGCTGGCGCAGCGCGGCGAACCGTGCACCGAGGTCGAGCTCCACCACCGCGCCCAGCAGGTCGACGAGTAGCAGCAGCTCCGCACGCATCTCCTCGAGCACCCGGCCCGGCTTGTTCTTGTACTTCAGCGTGCGGCCCAGCCGGAACAGCGCCACCGTCGCCGCGTGCGGGTACACCTCGATCGCCCGGCGGTCGCGGCCCGAGCGGGGGTCGAGGTCCAGCCGCAGGCGCCGGCCGATCCGCCCACCGCGGGTGTCACCATCGGTGAACTCGGGTTTGCCGGTGTTCGTCGGGTGCGCCCCGGCCTGGAACCTCGCGAAGTCGGCGTTGAGCGCCCGCTCGGCGGCCCGGTTCCCGGTGGCGTTGGTGACCACCAGCGGGGCGTCGATCGCCACGATGCACGGGCCGGCGGTGAACGGGGCCAGCGCGGTCTCGATCTGCTCGTCGGTGCGCACCGCGCTGACGTGCACCAGCCGGCCGGCGTCGTCCAGCACGGCGAGGCCGGTGGGTTGCTTGAGCCCCCAGGCGAGGTCGATCCCGATGTGCTGCACGGGGTCAGCTTGCCCTGCCCCACACCGCGTCGGGGCTCGTCCCGCGGGATCTGCATGGTGCGTGCGTGTGACGGTCCGCCCGAGGTCGCTCGGATGAGCGCCGTTCCACCGGCCGGCCCGTTCTCCGGGTGGACGAATCGCCGACCTGCACGTCGTCGCGACGACGCGGATGCGCACCTGACCCGTGCCGGCCCTGGGTGCTCGGAACAACGGGACGCGCGGTCGCCGCCCGATGCCTCCGTGGCGCCGGAAAATGTCTCGGGAAGCGGCAGGGGCGGCGCCCGTCGATGGCGGATGCGCGCGGGCTGTATCGCGCATGCGGGGTCGTTCAGGTCAGTTGCGAGGCAGCCGGTGGTGGGTGTCGGCGAAGTTCACGCCGGCGGCGGAGACGTCGTAGAGCTTCTGGCCTTCGCCAGGCACAGGGTCAGGGAGGTCGACGATGTCGAGCACTTCTGGGCCGCCGAAGCGGGTGATCTGGACAGCGCGCATGGAAGCGAGGCTAGAGCTTGGCCGCGCAGGTTCGTCCTGCATCGTTCGAGACCGCGCCGAGCGCGGGCGTTCCACCGGCCGATCGGGCCTGGTTGGCCGCCGATGGAGCTTCGCTCTTCTAGTACTCGTGGAAGGTGAAACCGGATGAGAAGCGTCGTCGTCGCCCGCGGCGGCGATCAGCCATACCCGGCTCGCGGCCCTTGAGCCAGGCTCGAAGTGCGGCTGCGATGCGGACGTGCTGGTGCGGCTCACGGTTGGCGCGTTCGGCGACGAAATGGTGAAGGTCGGTATGACCCGGCGGCTCGACCCCCTCGACCGCGTCCGCGAACTGGGCGACGCCTCGGTCTCATTCCGGTACGACGTCCACGCCCTATTCTTCTCGCAGGACGCCGTAGGCATCGAGACGACCTTGCACCAGCGTCTCGTCGCGAAGCGTGTCCACGCGGTCAACCCGCGACGGGAGCCTTTCCACGCCACCCCGGCCGAGGTCAAGGCGCTGCTGGCGGAGCTCGCCGGAGATCTTCTGCGCTTAGAAGACTTCCCGGAGGCGTTGGAGTGCCGCCAGAGCCTCGCGCAGCGGACGAAGCGCGTGGCGCAATGAGGCTGGCCCAGGCGCGAAGTCCCTTGAGTTGGGGCGAGATCAGCTGGGACATGCTGCTCCACTGGGCCGCCTGCCCTGGGCAGCCGTTGGGTGCTGCCTGGTGCTCACCCTGTCCGTCACCAGCCTCCCAGAGGCGCAACGGCTACGACTACTGATGATCGGCAGCAGGATTCTCACCCCAGTGACTGACCACATGCAGCACGGCATCCCACATCTCGGCAGCTCATGGAAGCCGACGCTGCGCCCGAGGTGGTCCGTGAACCGGACGGACAGCTGGTCAACAATGCTGCACGGGCCGGGGTCGGTCGTTCAGTCGACATCTGTCAGTCGTCGCCATAGTCTGCCCAGGCTGGATCGACGCTGGGGGGGGCGGATGGTCGACGTCGTCGCCATTCACGGGATCGGCATGCATCGCGCATCCCGGGGGGCGATGAGTCAGAGCTGGCACGAGGCCCTGGTGGAGGGCCTGAGCAACATCCGGAGTCGTCACGCCGGGTCGCTCACCTTGGAGTGCGCCTTCTACGGGCACGAGTACAACGACGGCAAGGCCGGCGCAGGTCCCCAGTACTCCTCAGCCGACGTCGAGCCCGGCTTCGAGACGGAACTCCTGACCGCCATCGCTGACGCTGTGAGCGACGAAGAATCCGACGCCGGATCCGCCGCCGAGACCAAGGCGTACCTGCCTCGAACCGTGCAGCGCTCACTGGTCCGCATCGAACGGAGCGGCCTCTTCGAAGGCCGGGACGGTCTCCTCATCTCCTTCGTCAAGCAGGTCCGGCGCTACCTGACCGACGACGAGCTCCGCGGGCGCGTGAACGACGAGGTGGCCACCGCCATGGAGCGGCTGCCACGTGTGGTGATCGGGCATTCGCTCGGCAGTGTCATCGCCTACGAGTGGCTCCGCGCGCACCAGCTGGACGATCCGCCGCATCTGCTCACCATCGGGTCACCTCTGGGACTCGCGGCGATCCGGCGGCGGCTGGCGCCAGCGGACAGGCGGCCCGGTTGGCCGGGAGGGGTGCCCGTGTGGACGAACGTCGCAGCGAGACAGGACGCGGTCGCGATGGTGAAGTGCCTGGCTCCGCTCATCGACTCCCGCATCCACGACCTTTCCTGTGACAATCCCCGCCGGACGGCGCACGCGGCGACGAGCTATCTGATGAACCTCCGTACCGCTCGAGCGCTCGACAAGTCGTTGGGATGAGCGCACGGCAGCTCTTCTGCCTCTCCGGAGTCCGCACGTACGGCGACGGTGACACCGACCTGATCGGCGTCCCGGACGAGCTCCGGACCATGCGCCGGGCGCTCGCGTCCCTCGGTCTCGTCGAGCACCTCCCCTTCGACGAGGAGGAGCGCAGCCACGAGGAGCTAGCGGAAGGTCTGTGGCGGGACGTCGTCCCGGAGGCAGAGACGCTGGTCATCTACTGCACCGGACATGGGATCGGTGGGGGACGGTACGGACTCGTGCAAGGCGAGCGGGCGCCGTTCCCGCCGGGGCTGCTGATTCAACGGCTCGAGAACTGGACGAACCTCCGGGAGGTGCTGCTGATCATCGATGCCTGCTACGCAGAGCAGGGTGTCGATGCGGCTCTCCAGGAAGCGCGGACGGCCACCACGCGCACGGCCCGGATGGGCTTCTGGGGCATCGGTGCGAGCCGCCGACTGGAGGAGGCTCGGCAGGGTGCGTTCGCGACCGGCTTCGCCGCACGGTTGGCCGCGCGCTCGGTGCCCTCATGGACGGTCTCCCACCTCGATCCAGGCCGCGTGGCTGCCGGGGTCGACAGGGAGCTCGGCTCCTCCCAGAACGTGTGGCTGACCGGGGGACATCCGGCCCAGCCGTGCAGAGCCCTTCCGAACCCGCGGCACCAGACGCCCACTCGACCGACGCGCCTTCCGCTGCCCACGGAGTGGGCAGCCCGCGCGCGCGGTGTCGCGTCGGCCGACCTGCCAGGGTTCTTCTTCACCGGACGTGTCCCTGCCCTGCACGCCTTGCGGGAGCACTTGGTGGGAGAGGACGGCAACCGCATCGCAGTGGTGACCGGCGGCCCGGGCTCCGGCCGGAGTGCCCTGCTCGGACAGCTGGTCCTCACCACGCACCCCGATGGGCGTGGCGCCATGCCCGCCGAGGCGCGGTCTGCCTGGCCCGCCCCGGCTGTCACGATCGCCGCAGCAACCGGTGACCCCGGTCAGGTCACCGGCGCCCTGAGGCGACTGCTCGCCCCCTCTGAGGACGCCGGTGAATTGGTCGACGTGTTGCGCTCGGCGCCCAAGCCGCTGGCCATCGTGCTCGACGACCTCGACGAGGCTGACGGACCGGAGCCGTGGACGCACTTCTTCGACGCGATCGGCTCGGTGGCAGGCGTCCGCCTGGTGGTCGGCCTGCCCACGTCCTCGGCCCTGTGGCCGGCGGAGTCGCCGCCCACGCTCGACCTGGACGCTCCGGAACTGAGCCCGCCGCAGGACGTGCGCGACTACGTCGGGCTCCAGGTACGGCTGGCGCTGCCGGATGCCCCCAGCGGCGTCCACGAGGGCATGGCCGACCTCCTCGCCGAGCGGGCCGGGGACACGTTCGAGGTGGCCGTCGAGCTCTCCGTCCTGTCCACGGCCCGCCTCGAGGCCGACGACTACGTGGCTCGGGCGTCCCGGGTGATCGGTGCGGCCGCCCGGCGTGTCGCGCATCGTCGCCTTGCCGGAGCGCTCGACCACCGGGCGGGCGCAGCCGTCGTCTCGTCGCTATCGGCGCTCTGCGCCTACGACGCGGGGGTGGCCCTCGACGCAGTCGAGTGGGCAGCGGCGGCCACGGCCCCCGAGGGGCCACCGGTTGAGGAGCACGACGTCGTGACCTCCGCACGGCTGCTGCGGTCGCTCGTCGAACACCGGCCGGGTGCCGACGGCACGTCCCGATGGCGCGCGCGCTTCCAGCTCCCGACCGGAGGCGTCCAGAGGGAACCCGAGGACTTCCTGCGCCGCCTGCCCCAGGTGTCCAAGTGGGACGCGGTGGACTGGACGACGGTCGACCCCGGCATCCAGGCGCTCGTCGCCAGGGCTGCCGCCTCGAGGCTCATCCCGGGTCGGCTTCTCGACGATCCGGCATTCCTGCTCGGCGCCCCGCCCGCTCTCGTGTCGCAAGCGCTGCAGACCATGACCGCCGATCGAGCCGAACGAGCCCGACGGTCCAGCGCGTGGCGAGTCGTCCCTCGGCACGCATCCGCCGCGGACCGCGCCCTGCTGCTGAGAATCGGCGCGCAGCGGTTCCAGGTCCATCCGCTGGTCTCCGCGTTCGGGGCCCGTCGCCTGACCCCGATCGCACGACTGGGCGGACACGACTACGCGGTGGACTGGGTACAGCCGGATCAGTCGCTCCCGAGACGGCTCGTGCACATGGTCGCGACCCCTCCGTGTGAGCAGGCCGCTGTCGTCGCGGTGCACGACGACGACACCGTCGCCTTCTGGGATCCCACGGACGGAGCCCCGACCCGGAGTCCTGTCTCGATCCCCGGGGCGCCCCGTGACGTCGCGGTGGCGGTGGTGGCGGGGACCGCTCTCGCGCTGATCTCGACCTGGCGACACGAGATCTGGCTTGTCCCGTGCCGCGGGGAGGCCGGGCCGACGCACCTGCCGCACCTGACGCCCCGGCCAACCGTCGGGCCCACGGCGCCATGGTCATCGCTGCTCGTGGCGGTGGATCCGCGAGGTCGTGTCGTGGTGGCCTCGGGCACCGAGCTGTGGACCGGCCACCTGGGGTCCGACAGACCACTGCGCCGCTGGACGACGCTGGACTCCGACGTCCTCGCCGTCCGCATGTCGGAGGACGACGAGGAACCGGTCGTCTGGGTCGTACCGGAATCGGGCCGCCTCCGCCGTCTCGATCTGGACGGCGCGAGTCGATCGATGACGCCCTTCCCGGTGCCGCGTCGTCCGCTCGCGGCTGCGGTCTCCTCGGACGGGAACCGGGCACTGATCCTCGACGTCGCGGGTGCGCTCCACCTGCGCGGCACCACGCCAGGGGGCTCGCTCCCTGCGGTGAACGGGACCACCGCCCTCCGGGCCGTCGCAGTCGGCCGGTCCACGGCGATCATCGGTGGAGGACCGAACGGACAGCCCGGGTGGCTGACGGTCCATGACCTCGAGGGAGGCGCCGTCGGGCCGATCGTGCCTGTGGATCAAGGCGTCGTGGGACTCGCGTTGCACGGAGAGGACGTGGTGCTCGTGGCCAGGGAGTCAGGTGTCCTGGCGATGAAGCGCGTGGGAGCCGGCCGTTCGACCGAGCCGATGCGGAACGGTGGCGGGCACCAGCCATGAATGAGCCCGCCTCCGACCCAGGGGTCCACCCGGACATGCTGACCGCCGGTGTCGTCCTGGCCCGCATGCTGCTCGCGGATCCGAGCCGGCGCGACGCCGGCTGGCCCTCGCTCCGAGCCTTCTGCGCTCAGGTCGTCCGACCCCTGCTGGATGCGTCCCCTGCAGGCAGCGACGCGCAACACGACGTCCTCAGCGCGGCACGGGCGATGGGGGGCGAGCCCTCGTTGAGGGGGCTCGGCGACCTAGTAGGGGAGGAGCAACCACCCGGCCTCTGGGCCGACGGCCAGTTCACGGACGAGGGGGTCTATTCGCTCTGGGAGCTGGCCGACCGCATCGAGGCGGCTCCGGCGGTGAGTTCGGTGCCCGGGGGAGACCGGGCCCCGAGCGAGTGGCCCGAGGTTCTGATCGACGTCCCCGCGGGGGACTGCGTCGTCCTGACGGTGGGCGACTCGGCCCGGGAACCGTGGTGGACGCCGCTGCCGGAGACGGTGGGAGCTGCAGCGGTCGACGCCGCACGGACCGTGCTCTCGGCGTTCCCGGACCGGCTGACGACGGCCGAGCGGGCGGATGAGCTGGGCGTCGCCTGGCCCCCGGGGATTCCGCTGGAGGCGGGAGCGACCGTCCTGCCCTTGGCCCTCTGGCGGCTGAGCGAGATCACCGGTCTGCCTCTGGCGGGGATGCTCAGCGCGGGGGAGTCGTCCGGTGCCGGCTTCCGACCGATGGAGTCGGCCCGGCTGGACTCGTGTCGAGCCACGGCACGGGCGCTCCGCCGCGACTTTCTGGCGCCCACGACGACGGGATGGGCCCACTCGCCTGCCGACGGTCCGCCTCGGGTGCTCCGTGAGCCGTTGACCCTGGACGGAGCGGCGACCTTGGTCTGGGGCGAGGAGTGGGCGCGCTGGAAGCGCCAGGCCCATGCTCAGGACCTGGCTCGTCTGGGATGGCACCTGGTCGACTGGGGACGGCAACCGGCGGGACAACCGATCCCGGACCATCCAGTGAGTCAGGTGCGCCAACTGCAGGCCCACTGCACGTTGACCGCCGCGCCGGGGTCGATCATGGTTCTCGGCGGGACCGCTCGTAGCGGCCGGAGCGCGATCGTCCGGCAGCTGGCTGCGAGCCTCAGCGGTGCGCGACGGCCGTGGAACGTGCAGGTGGTGACGGGACCGGACCGCGGACTCCCGGATCGCTACACAGCCCTCGAGGTCGCGACCCACGCGGCGGGGGCCACGTCGGCGGCGAGCAAGGGGGCCGGCCGGACGCTGTTGGTCTTCGAGGACCTGCAGCCGATCGGCGCGGGCAACGCCTCGGAGGTCCTGCGGTTCGTTGCCCTAAAGATGCAGATCGTCGTGCTCGGGGTGCTGCAGTACGAGGAGAACTCTCCCGTGGACTGGGACACCGACGACGCGTTCGTCGCCACCGCGGTCGTCGGCGCCGAAGCTCGTCGCCGGTTCGTCGCGGACCTGGCGATGGACGACGAGGACCTCGACACGGAGCCGGCGCTCGCGGCCATCGCCTCGGACTCCCACATCGAGCTGCGCACGCTCACCGAGTTGATGGCCGGAGCCACCGACGCCTCCACCGGGCGCTCCGAACGGTTCGCGCAGCTGTCCGACCCCGAACAGGCCGCGCTCGCCGTCGCGGCCGCGGTGAGCCTTGTCTTCGGCGAGGTCCCGGAGGACGTCCTGGCCCTCGTCGATGACCCCGACCGTGAGCTCTTCGGTGTCACGGCGGGGCGGGCGCCCTCGACGCTGCGGTTGATGAGTGCTGACGACTGCCACGCCGTACTGCTGCTGCACGCAGGCGAGACATCGGCGACCCGACGACGGCTGACCTGGCCGGTACTGACGGACGCGCTGCTGGCGCTGCTCGGCCCGGAGCTGGGTCGCCTCCTGACGGCCGGAGATCCCGCCGCGGTCGACCGCCTTCTGGGCGTTCGACTGTTCAACCAGACGGTGTGCTGGCGGCTCCTGCGCGGGGCTTCCGACGACGATGCGCTGGCGGAGTGGACAGCGTCCGCCCCGCTGATGAGCGTCGCCCGGATGGTGTCGCTGATCGACCTCATGAGTGAGAAGGCGGCGGCGAAGTTCGCCAAGCAGTTGGTGGGGCGCCTGAGCCGGACGGCGCCGCACCCCGCCCCGGCCCAGCTGCTCACGTTGATCCGCGCCTGCCATGACGCCGAGTCGCTGCTCGACGGGGGCGACCTCGACGATCTCGAGGGCTGGTTCGTCGATGCCGTGGACAGTGCGATCACTGTCGGTGCCGGTCGGCCGGATGAGCGCTTCTCGTTGCTCGTCGCGCTCGAGCGATTCAATCGCGAGGGGGTCGCCCGGGTCCTGGCCGACCGAACGCTCGACGTGCTCGCCGGTCTCACGGTCCGCGTGGACGACTACCGCCTCGTCCGGCGGGTCGACCAGCTCCAGCGTCGGGTCGCGCGGCGGGCCGAATCCGATGTCGCCCTGTACCCGGTCGATCAGGAGAGCTCGGTCCAGCAGTTGCTGGAGCACGAGCCGCACGGAGACGACGGCATCGGGGTCCTGTTCGAGGCGCTGCACCTCCAACAGCAGTTCGGTGCGGAGCGCACATGGGAGACGCTGCTCCAGCAGTACAAGCTCCCGCTCGACAGAGCCATGAGGTTCGCGCACGCGGCCGAACTGGCCCAGGCCCTGCAGGAGCTGCGCAACGCGGCGCCTCCCCTCGCCACGTGGTTGCTGTCGAACTGGGTCCACTTCCCGGTCCAGGCCCGTGAGGTCCTGCGTCGTCGCGCAGGTGCCGCGGACGCTGCTCTGCTGTTGCGAGCCATCAGCCGGACGAACGTCTTCGCGGCGCACAGGGTTCTCCAGGAGCGCCCGGAGGAGCGGCTGGCCGCCATCCTCGCCAAGCGGGCTGTGGACGCCAGGGACGCCAAGGGGCTCGGACACCTGCTGTCGGCGACCCGTGCGGTCGACGACCTGTTCGGGTCGGGTGACGGGGGGTTCTCGACCGAGCTCGCCGAAGCGCTGACCGAGGACACGGTCCGGTCGTTGATCCGGTACGACCCCCGGACCTCGGTCAGCTACTTCGTGATCCGCGGGATCTGGGACGCGCGGGCGAGCTACCGGGGTGAGATCCTCGACGCCGCGCTCTCCGTGGTGATCGACGCCGTCCGGCGTGGCCGGAAGCACTGGGGGCCGGAGATCGCGCTGCGGCTGGCCACGGACCCGGAGCTGGGTGCCGAAGCCGTCTCCCGGATGCGCGCACAGATCCCGCCGGACGCCCTGCTCGCCGGCATGACGTCGGCAGTGACCGCGCATGCCAGAGCGCAGTTCCACCGGCTCGGTCGCGCTCTGCATGCAGAGCTGCCCGCTCGCTTCCGGGAGCAGTGGCAGCTCGAGCCCTTCGTGGAAGGTCTGACGTCGTCCAGTCCCGCCGCCGCGCTCGAGGTCTGCGCCGAGGCGGCTCGGACCCTCACCGACGCCGACGTCCCCGAGGTGGGCGCGGACATCCTCGCTGCGACACGCGGGGCGGAGCAGTGGGCATACCGGCTCCGGTACGGACGCCGGCAGGAGGCGTTCACGCACGCCGTCCGACACCTGACCGCCCTGCACCGGCCCACGGCGGGGGAGGTGCTCGACCTGCTGCACGCTGCGGAGAGCCGAAGCATGATCGGTGGCAGCCACGTGAGCGCTCTGGTGGCGCGTCTGCGGCATGCCCTGTTCGACGGGGCCACTGTGGCCCCCGAGTTCCTCCGCGCCATCCACGACGTCCGCCCACAGCTTGCTGCCGACCTGCTGGCGGAGGTCGCACGTGACCGGCAGGCGATGTTCGTGTTCCGGCAGGAGATCCAGCAGTTGCAGGATCCCGTGGCCCAGTCAGCTGCGGTGCGGAACCTGGTCCGGGCCGGCATCACGCGTGGCGGGGCCTCGAGTGATTGGATCGAGCAGGTCTACCGGGCGCGCGTCCAGGCCCTGCCGCGCTACACGGGGCCGCGGCCTCTGACCGCCCTCCTGCGCATGCTGTCCGCGTGGGACGCCGGCTGGGGTTCGGCTGCAGCCGGACAGGTCTCCGTGTCGCGGGTACGGACGAGGTTGCGGAAGGGCGTGGTCACCGATGTCGCGGAGGGGGTCGCGCTCGCCCGCACCCTCGCCGCGCTGGACGAGCCGACCGGCGCGCGCCAAATCCTCGAAGAGCTCCACGACCTCGACGTGGCGCGCACGGGGAACCCGCTCGCCCTGAGCTCCCTGTGCGAGTGGCTGGACGTCCTGCGTGTGGAGATGCCGGACGGCGTCCCGCGGGTCGCAGGCGCCCTGGGACGAGCCCTGCAGTCCAGGCTCCAGTCCACGGTCGTCCTGGACGAGTACAGCCATTGGCTGCAGGTCGGGCGCGCCTGCAGGATCCTGCGCGAGGTCGGCTCGCCTCCCGTCCACCTCGAAGACCCGCGGGTGATGCCGAACGCGGTGTACGGCGCGGTCGTGGCCTGGGCCGCGAGCGGCGTGGATCAACCGGGCTGGGGGAGCGACGCACTCACTCGGGTGGCGGCCAGGCTGACGACGCGAACGCCCGACGCGGAGGCGACCGATCAAGCCTGCCTGCTCGCGGCGACCGGTCGCGGGTGGACGCCGGAGCTCCGAGAGCACGAGCACGGCTGGAACGTCCAGACGGCCCCCTTCTGGCTGCTGCGGCACCTGTACCTCCAAGCGGCGTCGGACCCCCTTCTCGCGCGGGTACTGGAAGCGGCGCTGCCGGCGGTGCTCGAACGCGCGGGACGCGCCACCGCTCGTTCGGATTGGGACGCGAGTCGGCTGCGGCTCATGTTGGACACTCCGGCCACCACGTCGGCCGGCTTGCCGCTCGGCCTGTGAGCACTTGGGGTGGTGGACGAGAAGGCGGGGACGTTTCACTACCCGCCGAGTCAGAGGTATCCGCTACGACAGGCCGTGGTGGGTGTCGGCGAAGTTCACGCCGGCGGCGGAGACGTCGTAGAGCTTCTGCCCGGGACCGGCCTCCGGCTCGGGGATGTCGACATGTCCAGGACCTCGGGACCGCCGAAGCGGGTGATCTGCACAGCACGCATGGTCGGAGGCTAGAGCAGCCACCACTCGGGAGAACGCGGCGACCGGGTCGGCCTTCTGCGCCCGGTCCGGGGCAGGCCGTGCAGCGGGATGCCGGGGGAGGAGGCCGACGGCCCCCGGCGTGGCGATCAGGCCTCGTAGGGCGGGAGGACGTCGAGGACCCAGGTCACGCCGAAGCGGTCGGTGACCATCCCGTACAGCGGTGCGTAGCCGACGGGGGCGAGCTCCGCGCGGACGGTCCCACCCTCGGTGAGCGCCTTCCAGTACCCGGTGATCTCCTCGGTGTCGGTGCCGCGCACCGAGACGTAGACGGCGTCGGTGCCGGGGTCGTACGCCCGCGCGGGCGGCACGTCGAAAGCCATGATCGCGAAGCCGTTGGGGGCCTGGACGCCGCCCCACTTGACCTGCTCGGCCACCGCGCCGTCGGCGCCGTCCCGCTCGTCGCCGCCCTGGGCGAAGGTGAAGGCCATGACCTCACCGCCGAACACCGACGCGTAGAAGTCCAGTGCCTCGCGGGCCTGGCCGCGGAAGTTGAGGTGCGTGGTCGTGGTGATGCTCATGTCGGCTCCTCGGTGTCCCGCCACCCCCTTGGTGGCGACGAGAGGAGCGTGGCAGCGGTAGCGGACAGGTTCAGTCCTCTACTGTGGCCAACGTGACGGGCATGCCCGAGAGGAACGGCACCTCGTCCAGGTTGCTGACCCTGCTGTCACTGCTGCAGGCCCGCCGCGACTGGCCCGGCGCCACCCTGGCCGAGCGGCTCGGGGTCCACCCCCGCACCGTGCGCCGCGACATCGACCGGCTGCGCGAACTCGGTTATCCCGTGCAGGCGTTCAAGGGCCCGGACGGTGGCTACCGCCTCGACGCCGGCACCGACCTGCCGCCGCTGCTGTTCGACGACGACCAGGCCGTGGCCCTCGCCGTCGCCCTGCAACTGGCCATCACCAGTGGCGCGGGTGTCAGCGAGGCCGCCGCCCGTGCGCTGACCACCGTCCGCCAGGTGATGCCGGCGCGGTTGCGGCACCGGATCGACGCCGTCCAGGTCACCCCTGTCGCCCGCGGCGCGACCGCCGAGGTGGACCCGGCAGTGCTGGTGGCGCTGACGGCAGCGATCCGCGCCCGCGAGATCGTGCGGTTCGACTACGCCGCTGCGGGTGGGGGTGCGGGCGGGGGGAGCGAGGAGGTCGTCCCGCCTCGGCGAGCCGAACCGCACCACCTGGTCATCCGGAACGGCCGCTGGTATCTCGTCGCCTTCGACCTCGACCGAGCCGACTGGCGGACCTACCGCTGCGACCGGATCACGCCCCGCATTCCGACCGGCCCACGCTTCACCCCACGTGTGCTGCCTGGGGGCGATCTCGCCGCCTTCGTGAACGGGACCTTCCAGGGCAGCGCCGGCGGTGTGGACACCTGGCCGTGCACCGGCACCGTCGAACTGGGTCTCCCCGCCGCCCGGGTGGCACCGTTCGCCCACGACGGCCTCGTCGAGTCACTGGGCACCGATCGCTGCCGGCTCACGCTCGGTGCCTGGTCCTGGGTCGGCATCGCCGCTGCCGTCGCCCGCTATGACACCGACGTCCTCGCTGTCAGCCCGCCGGCCCTCGCCGAGGCCTTCCGCACGCTGTCCGCCCGGTTCGCCGGGGTCGCCCCGGCCGGCACCCAGCCGGACGAACCGGCCCTGTCCTGACCGTCGACTCGGCTGGGGGACGTCGTCGACGTCGACGACCTCGGGACCGCTGAACCGGGTGATCTGCACGCCTCGCATGCAGGTGAGGCCAGGGCGTGCGCTGATCGCCGACGCGAACCCGTATCGAGGGCGAGGCACCCGGAGCGCCTCCCACCCGCACGGTGCGCAGGGTCAGGCGTGGGAGCTCCGGACCGGTGTGCGTCGATGGCCTGCCGCCTGTGCGGATGGTCACGAGCCGTCCAGTCGTCGCCGGCCGCGTTCCCCGTCACCACTCCGTAGCCTGGGCGTCGTGCCCCCCACGAGCCGGGACCGCAGGTGGCGGATCGCCCGCCTGCCGGACCAGGCGCGGAAGGCGATCGCCGGCTCCGGCCCGCCGACGGCGCCCTTCGCACTGCGCGCCCAGCCCAGCCGGGTCGACGCGGGCACCGCGCGCTCGGCGCTCGGTCTGGCCCTCCGCATCGGCGAGTCGATGATGGCGGTCGGGGCGTCGGCGGCTGACGTGACCGCCACGGTGCTCCGTGTGGCGGCGGCCTACGGACTGACCGATTGCCAGGTCGACGTCACCTTCACGTCGCTCACGATCAGCTACGACCCGGACGACGTGCCCCCGCTCGTGCTGATGCGCATCGTGCGCCCCCGTGGACTGGACTACACCCGGCTGCAGGGGATCACCGACCTGGTGTCAGCGATCCAGGCGGAGGGTCTGGACCTGAAGGACGCGCACCGTCGGTTGGACGACGTCCTGTCTGCGCCGCACCCCTACCGTCGGCCCATCCACGCACTCGGCTGGTCGGGGGTGGCGGGCTGCGTCGCCTTCCAGCTCGGCGGTGGCTGGCTCGTGGCGCTCGTCGCGGCGGTCACCACGGCCGTCATCGAGCAGACGCTCCGCGCACTCGATCGGCGTGGGCTCCCGATGTTCTTCCAGCAGGTGGCCGGAGCTGCGGTGGCCACCGGGGCGGCCGTCCTCCTCCTCGCGTGGGAGGTCGAGGTCCGCACCTCGTTGGTCGTCGCCGCCGGGATCGTGGTGCTCCTGGCAGGCCTCTCGTTCGTGGGCGCGGCCGAGGACGCGATCAGCGGCTTCCCGGTCACCGCCGCGGCGCGGGCCTTCGAGGTGCTGATGCTGACGACCGGCATCGTCGTCGGTATCGCCGCAGTCCTCGATCTGGCGCGGCGGGCGGAGTTCCCGCTGCGCGTGCTCGAACCGTCGACGTCCACCGTGCCGTTCGCCGTGGCGGTGGCCGCCGCAGCCGGGATGGCCGGGTTCTGGGCGGTGGCGTCGCACGCCCGCCCGCTCGCCGTCGGAGTGGCCACGGTGGCCGGCGCGCTGACGTGGACCACGGCGTCCACGGCTGCCGTGTTCGGTGCCGGCCCAGCAGTGGCGAGTGCTGCGGCGGCCGTGGTCGTCGGCTTCTGCGGTGGGGCGTTGACCGATCGGCTGCGGATCCCGCCCCTGCTCCTCG
The DNA here is from genome assembly GCF_054051015.1 of Blastococcus sp. SYSU DS0616. Lineage (NCBI taxonomy): Bacteria > Bacillati > Actinomycetota > Actinomycetes > Geodermatophilales > Geodermatophilaceae > Blastococcus > Blastococcus sp. SYSU DS0616. The sequence continues at coordinate 5,743 of NZ_JBJHAJ010000002.1, read as the reverse complement.
CGGTCTGCGGCATCGTCCCGTTGCTGCCCGGGCTCGCGATCTACCGGGGCCTCTTCGCGGTCGTCGTGGAGGCCGACGTCTCGGGCGGGATGAACGCGCTCGTGGGGGCCGCGGCGATCGGGTTGGCCCTCGCCGCCGGCGTCGTGCTCGGCAGGTTCTTCGGCCGGCCGCTGGGCGGCAGCCAGGACCGCTTCGACCGACGGGTCCGGCGCCGGGGGACCAGCGGGTCCTGAGGTCGGACGCGCGGCTCGCCCAGGCCGAGGCCATCGCCTCCTCAGGCGGCCACCCAGCGGACCGGGAGCCGCTTGACCCCGCGCTGGAAGCTGGACCGCAGCAGCGCGGGCGGTCCGGCCGGCTCCAGCACCGCGGTGCGGCGCAGCAGCTCACCGAAGAGCGCCCGCATCTGCGCCCGCGCCAGCTGCCCGCCGAGGCAGAAGTGCGGTCCGTGCCCGAAGGAGAGGTGCGGGTTGGGCGCGCGGCGGACGTCGAACCGGTCGGGATCCGGGAAGACCGCCTCGTCCCGGTTCGCCGAGGTGAACGAGACCACGACCTTGTCCCCGGCTCGGATGCGGGTGCCGGCGAGCTCGACGTCCCGCGTGGCGGTGCGGCGGAAGACCATCACCGGCGTCCACCAGCGCAGCATCTCGTCGACCGCGCCGGGGAGCAGCGAGGGGTCCGCCCGGACGGCGGCCAGCTGGTCCGGGTGCTGCAGCAGCGCGATCAGGCCCCCCGGCAGACCGTTGCGCAGGGTTTCGTTGCCGGCGACCGCGAACAGCCAGAACATGTTCTCGAACTCCGCGTCGGTCAGCCGGCCGCCGTCCTCCTCGACCTGCGCCAGCAGGATCGACATGACGTCGGCACCGGGCGTCTCCCGCTTCTGCTCGGCGAGCAGGCGCGCGTACGCGTACAGGTCGGGCATGCCCGCCCGGGTCCGCGGATCGGGCATGGTCCCGTCGTCAGCGGGCGCCGGGCGCAGGGCCAGCGCCTCGCGGGCCATGGCGGTGCCTCCACTGCCGTCGAAGGCCGCCGACGTGGCGTAGTCGGCGTCCTGCCAGCCGATGACCCGGTTGGACCAGTCGAACATCAACCAGCGGTCCTCGGCCGGTACACCCAGCACCTCGGCGAGGACGAGCAACGGCAGATCGGCCGCGACGTCCTTGGCGAAGTCGCAGGTGCCCTCGCCGGCGCCGGAGATCATGTCGTCGACCAGCCGCGCCGCCGTCGCCTCGATCGCGTCGGTCAGCGCCGCCACGGCCCGTGGGGTGAACGAGCGGGTCAGCAGCCGCCGCAGCCGCGTGTGGTCGGGCGGGTCCATGTTGAGCATCATCTGCCGGACCCACTCGAGGTCACGGGCCTCGCTGACCTGCGTGGCGCCGAGCCAGGAGGAGTAGGTCGCCGGGTCGCGCAGCACGCGTTCGACGTCGCCGTGCCGCAGGACCAGCCAGAACCCGGTGCCGGCCGGCCGGCCGTGCAGAGCGGGCTCGTCCACCCAGGCGACGGGCGCCTCGGCCCGCAGCCGACGCAGCAGCTCGAACGGCGGGCCGGTCTCGTAGGTGACCGGGTCGACCAGCGCCACCGTGTCCGCTGACCCGGCCGAGGGGCTCCACGCGGGGGAGCTCACGGGAGCCCGTCGAGGAACCGCTCGGCGCAGGTGAACAGCGCGACCGGCGTCTCGAACATGGCGTAGTGCCCCGCGTTGGGCAGCACCTCGAGGGCCGCGTTCGGGTACTGCTCGAGGAACGTCTGCTGCATGACGGGCGCGCCCAGGGCCGGGTCGTGCTCGCCGACCACGACCAGCACCGGGACGGGGTTGCCGCGCACCTCGGTGGAGAAGTCGGTGCGCGCCCACGCCTCGAGGTGGCCGCCGAAGGCCGCGACGTCGGACTGGTCGAGCGAGTGCTGCACCATCCGGTCGACCCAGGTGGGGGAGAGCCGGTTGCCGGTGGTCAGGTCGATGATCGCGTACCGGCTGCCGCGATCCTCGGCGGCGCTGCTGAACAGCTGCCAGCCCTGGTCGTCGAACGGCACCCCGGTGGAGGGGACCGGGCTGATGCCGAGGAGGCCCTGCACGCGGTCCGGCGCGTCGGCCAGCACACGCTGCATCGCGGTGCCGCCCATCGAATGCCCCATCACGACGAACTCCGACCAGCCCAGCTCATCGGCCGCGGCCAGGGCGTCGGCGGCGATCTCGGCGAGCGTGAAGGAACCGGTCTGCCCCCTGCGGGCGCCGTAGCCCCGGTAGTCGAGGAGGGCGACGGAGTACCGGTCGCCGTCGAACAGCTCGGCGAACGGCCCCCACCCGGCGGCGGACCCGAACCAGCCGTGCAGAGCGAGGACGTGCCGAGGACCGGTGCCGACGACGACGGGTCGGGGTGCCATGGCCGGCAGTCTGGCGAGCCGCCGGTGAGCAGGCAAGGGACCGCGGCACGCTGAGGCGCCCACATGTCCACCGGGCCTCCGGACGCGCCCGACGTCCGGAGACACCTGGCCGAGAAGCGGCTGCTCCTGGCAGCCCTCCAGCCCTTCGTGGCCGACCTGGCCCTTGTCCGCGCCGGCACACCTCGGTGATCCTCGGCACGGGAGGTCAGGGTGACGGCGAGCAGGCGGAGCGGGACGCCATCTCGCCGGCGGCGCGGCCGGGGACGTGGAGCACCGGGCCCGGTTCGTTGTCTCCGACGCCTTCCGTGACCAGGGCTGGGTCGCCGCCCGGCAGGCGGCGGTGCGGCGCCGGTCGACGACGCAGGGGAGGACGTGTGGACGTCGGATTCATCGGTCTGGGTGTCATGGGTCAGCCGATGGCGCTGAACCTCGCCCGGGCGGGCACGCCGCTGGTCGTCTGGAACCGTTCCCCCGACCGGACGGAGCCGCTGCGTGCTGCCGGTGCCACGGTCGCGGCGGACCCGGCGGAGGTCTTCCGGCGAGCACGGATCGTGATCCTCATGCTGGCGAACGCGGCCGCCGTCGACGACGTCCTCGGCCGCGGTGCGGGGCACTTCGCCACTACTGTCGGTGGACGCGTGGTCGTCGCCATGGGGACGACGTCGCCCGAGTACTCCGCCGCTCTCGGCGCGGACGTCCGCGCGGCGGGCGGGGAGTACGTCGAGGCGCCGGTCTCCGGATCCCGCCTCCCCGCGGAGGCGGGGCAGCTGGTCGGCATGCTGGCGGGCGACGCCGGCGTCGTCGCGGGCGTGCGGCCACTGCTGGAGCCGATGTGCCGCCGCACGTTCGTCTGCGGGGACGTCCCGAACGCGCTGCTCATGAAGCTGGCGGTCAACCTCTTCCTGATCACGCAGGTCACGGGGCTCGCCGAGGCGTTCCACTTCGCTGACGTGCACGGCCTCGACATCCACCAGCTCCGTGAGGTGCTCGACGCCGGGCCCATGGCCAGCGAGGTGTCGAGGGTGAAGGCGGCCAAGCTCGTCGAGAGGGACTTCGCCGTCCAGGCGGCGCTCACCGATGTCCTGATGAACAACGAGCTGGTGGCCGGCGCGGCTCGGCGCATCCGGGCCGCCGTGCCGCTGCTCGACGTCTGCCATGCCCTCTACGGGGAGGCGGAAGGGCTGGGGCACGGGGCGGCGGACATGGCCGCCGTCGTCCACGCCCTCGAGGCGAGGACCGCCGCGATGACACAGCGGACGCAGCAGCAGGCGACGTGACCGGCACCGGCGCGCCGGTCTCCGTCGCCCCTCCTGCGTCGGCGGCCCGGGGCCGGCTGCGGATCAGCGCGTGATCTCGATGCGGCGACGGCGGGTCCGCGCGGACTTCGGCACCCGGATGGTCAGGACGCCGTCCCGCAGCGAGGCCTCGACGTGTTCGTCGTCCACCTCCGCCGGCAGCGACACCGCGTAGTGGAACTTGCCCACCTTGCGCGTGCGCCGGTGCAGGATGCCGGTGCGCTTCTTCTCCCGGATCTCCCCGGAGACGGTCAGGACCCGGTCGTCGAGCTGGACGTCGACGTCGTCACGGGCGAGGCCCGGCACCTCCAGCTCGACGACGTAGGCGTCGTCGGTCTCCTCGAGGTCGGCGGACGGGACCCAGCGGTCCAGGGCGCGGAGAGGGTCGGCGTCCCACACCCTGGCCAGGCGGTCGTGCAGCTCGAACAGCTCCCGGAAGGGATCCCACCGATCCGCAGCCGACTCCCGATTCAGCACTGGCAACGTCATCTGTCGTCCTCCTCTCGGACTGGTCGATCACTACGTACGGGTGGACCTGTAGCGGTCGCTGTAGATTCCGCCGCCTGTCCGGTCGGGATCTCTGCGACGTGCGGCCGCCGGGTGCGTCACCACCCGGTCAGCCGGGCGATCCGCTCGGCCGTCGGCGGGTGCGTCATGAACAGCGCCGACAACGATCGGCCAGGGGAGCCCGACAGCGGGTTGACGACGTACTTGGGCGCCTGGGCCGGCTGCACCTCCATGGGCAGGCGCTGCGCCACCCGCTCGATCTTCGCCAGCGCCGTCGCCAGGGATCGTCCGTCACGGCACAGCCAGGCGCCCGTGCGGTCGGCCTCGTACTCCCGGCTGCGGGACAGGGCCAGCTGGAGCAGGAGCGCGGCGAGCGGAGCGACCAGGAAGGCGACGAGGGCGGCCAGTGGGCCGGGTGCCTCGTCCTCCTCCGAGCTGCCCGCGAACGGCAACCACCCGGCGAGCTGGGCGACGAAGCTGATACCGGTCGCCAGCGCCGCGGCCACCGAGGTGAGCAGTGTGTCCCGGTTCCGGACGTGGGCCAGCTCGTGGGCGAGCACGGCCCGCAGCTCCGCGGGTGTGAGCAGGTCGAGCAGCCCCTGCGTCACGGCGACCGCCGCATGCGCCGGATCGCGTCCGGTGGCGAAGGCGTTCGGCTGCCGATCCGGCGTCACGTACAGGCGGGGCATCGGCAGCCCCGCCTCGGCGGAGAGCTCTCCCACGATCCGGTGCAGCATCGGTGCGCTCGCGGGCCCGACGGGGACCGCGCCCGCGGAACGCAGCGCCACGCGGTCGGAGAACCAGTAGGACCCGGCGACCGTGGCCACGCCGAGGACCAGGCCGATCACCGCGCCGGTCCGGCCGAAGAGCGACCCGAGCAGCACCAGCAGCCCGGCCATGCCCGAGAGCAGGACCGCCGTCCTGACCCCGTTCCAGGCCCGCCGCCGCGGTGCGTGGGGCGCGCGATGCCGCGGGGCCCGGGCAGCCGGCGCGAGGCGGTACTCGGCAGGCCGACGTCGACGCAGGTCATCCGGCATCCCGGCCGGGCGCAGCGGCGTCGGCATCATGGTCGTCATCGGTCCTCCTTCAGCGATCCTGTTGGGTCGAGTCCAGCTGCTGGTCGACCCAGCGCTGGATGGTGGTCGCGGGCTGGGCGCCCACCAGCCGTGACCGCTCCTGGCCGTCGGTGAAGAGCGCCAGCGTCGGGATGCCGCGCACCCCGAGACGGGAGCTCGCGCCGGGCGCGGTGTCGGCGTTGACCTTCGTGACCTTGAGCCGCCCCGCCCGGTCCCGCGCGAGCTGCTCCACGACCGGGGTGACGGCGCGGCAGGGCCCGCACCACGGCGCCCAGACGTCCACCAGGACGGGCAGCGGGCTCTCCGTCACGACGGCGTCGAAGTCGGCGTCGCCCGCCTCGACCAGCCAGGGCAGGTCGGCGGGGGGGGGGGGGGGGGGGGGGGGGGGGGGGGGGGGGGGGGGGGGGGGGGGGGGGGGGGGGGGGGGGGGGGGGGGGGGGGGGGGGGGGGGGGGGGGGGGGGGGGGGGCGGGTGGGGGGGGCTCGG